>PLUZ01000309.1:4464-4973 GCA_003162995.1 Methylocapsa sp.
CTTTGAATACATCGAGATAATAAGCGTGAATAATAATTGCAACTTTGGCAGTTGAAGCGTCCAGAAGTGCAATTTGCGATTTCGAAGAAATAAATTTTGAATTCGCGGAAGCGTGTCCCGGCTCGTCGTCGCTTAGCGACACCTTCGGCTGATAACTTAGCAGTTCCCCGGCTATCGCAGGAGTGGCGGCCTCAGTTTCAAACTTTAGCAACGATTTTCCCAAATTATCCGTTTCCGTGTTCGTGCTCGCTATCGAGCTGGAACGCTCATCGGCGATCACATTGGTTCGCCGGTGACCGAAGAGGCGAAGTGGAGCGCGAATCAGTCTGTCGAAGAAAAGACCGAGCCGGAACCATTTCCAAGCGTTTATGCGATCAAGATGATGCAGATATTCAGCGATCTGCGCGCTCTGTTCAGTGAGTTTCTCCTGCAAGCGCTGAATATCTCCATCACGTTGTGCGACGGCGGCTTTCCAGGTTTTGACGTTCTCGCTGGCGTCGATGCCAACA
>PLUZ01000300.1 GCA_003162995.1 Methylocapsa sp.
AAACAAACCGAGCCACCTCTTTCCATCAGTATGCGCATATAAAACCAGTACGTTGCGAGGTTGCGACAGTCCTGTAAACTGAGTTCATAGGCGTCATATTGCGCTGAACCTAACCAAATAGCCTCGGCGGGCGCTCGCTGGAAAAGGTACTCCATGAGTGATCAAGCTTGCATTCTGGTGTTCGGTATCGATGAGACAGCTTCGGCGGTGGCCCGCATGCTCCTGCTGTCGGGCTATGCCGTTGCGATCCACCAGCCTGCACCGCCCACACTGCTGTGCCGGAAAATGGCTTTCGCCGACGCTTGGTACGATGGCGCATCGATGCTCGACGGCGTCCAGGCGCGGCGCGCTGACCTTAGCTCCGACTTTCTGATCGGCCTCAGCAATCGCATGTACATTCCGGTTCTGACGCATCCTCTTGCCGAAGTTGTCGAACGTTGGCCTTGGGATGTAATTATTGATGCGCAAACGCCGGGCGAACGCCTCCGCGCCCCGATCAAAAGTCACGCCGAGATGACGATCGCTTTGGGGCCCGGACCGATTGCCGGCGTCGACTGCGATCTCGTTATCGAGACCTTTGGTCCAGATCCCGGCGCCACCCTTCGGAGCGGCGCCGCGCGCTCCCCTTCGCGGCACGAACGTGACAAGATGCTAGATGATGCTCACCCCGCGGTCGCGCTGGAAACTGGGATCTTTACGACAGGGCGGATCATCGGCGAGACGGTGGCAGAACACGAGCCTTTAGGCAGCATCGGCGCAATACCCGTGGTCTCTCCTGTCGCTGGACGCATTCGCGGGCTCCAGCGCAGTGGCCGCGCCGTCGCCGCTGGCGCCGTGGTTGCCGATATCGCCATCAAGGCGACAACGCAAGTCAGCGGCAGCGGCAAGACCAATCAGCTGATCGCGCGTGGAGTCGTCTTCGCAATCGATATGGAGTTTGCTGGCTGGGCTCCAGTTTCCTTCGACGGATTCCGGTAATTGCCATCGATCGCATGCGAGCCGCCGCTCGACCCGGACGCAAGAAGAGCTTCAGCCACGGATTATTTTGCGAGGTTGAAGGAGAGATCTTTTTAAGACGGCGGCGTTCTCGATCTTGCCCGGCGCCGGCGCCGAGCTAAGTACGAACGGCAATCAAAGCGACCTCGTCCTGGCTCGGTAGCGGAAAGGTCTCACACGGAGTTTTAAGAACCAAGAAAGCCTGTCTCAAGACTACTCACATTGACCTTGCTCCGTGACCAAATTGTCGTAGCCGCGCCAGCGATAGATTGCGACGGAAAGCAGCCAGCAACTCACAAAAACGCCGATCACGATGAGGCCGAAATTCGATAAACTGTCATTGAGCGCGGCAATGAATGTCCAGACCACGCCCTTGAGGCCGAGTTTATCGACGAGCGCGCCGACCAGTTCGACACCGCCGATGAAAATCGCCACGGCGACAGAAGCCACCGTGATCGTCAAATTATACCAGAGCTTGCGGATCGGATGGGCGAAAGCCCAACCATAGGCACCGGTCATCAAAATGCTGTCGATCGTATCGACAAGCGCCATTCCGGCTGTAAAGAGCGACGGGAAGACCAAGATCGACCAGATGGAGAGTCCGTTCGCAGCCTGCGCCGCCGATATGCCGAGAACACTGATTTCGGTCGCCGTGTCAAAGCCGAGGCCATACAGGAATCCTAACGGATACATGTGCCAAGACCGCGTAATGGCATGAAACAGGGGTCGGCATAAACGCGTGAGGAAACCGCCGCCAACCAACATCAGATCGAGATGGCCGGCCTCGAGAATTTCGCCGCGTTCGGCACGCCGAAAAGCATTCCAAACACTTTTGAGTATGACGAGATTGGCAAGGCCGATCCCGAGCAAGAAAGAGGCGGAAACGAATGTTCCGATAACGTTGCCCACGAATTTGAAGGATTCGAACCCGTTCTGCATCGCGGTCGTGGTTGCTGCGACGACGAACGCCACGAGAACAACCACAGTCGAATGGCCGAGCGAGAAAAAACAGCCGACCGAAAGCGGCTTTTTGCCGTCCTGCATCAGCTTGCGAACGACATTGTCTATTGCCGCGATATGATCGGCATCGACGGCGTGGCGAAGCCCTAAGACATAAGCGAGCAAGGCCGTGCCCAAAAGCACCGGATTGCCGGCAAAAAGATGCCAAGCCCAAAGCCACGCGGCGCTATTGGCTGCGACGAGACAAGCGAAAATCGCCATGATCCTGGGTTTCATCCCTGGCTCGGCCTTTCAAAAAATGCCCGGATCAATATCGACATGGCGAAGGATCTGGTACGAGAACGTAAGAACTTTTGCAAGGCGCGCGGCAGCGCATGGCGTGCCCTCGCCGCACGGCCGAAAGGCTCGTGATCCGACCGGATACTGCGCATCGGTCATTTGCGCACGACGCCGCTCTTGTTCGCGACGAGGCGCGAAGCCCCATGAAATGGTCGGCCGCAAAAGCATGTTCGAGGGAGAAAAATGCCCAGACGAGCGGCGAGACCCTGAACATGTTTCATTGGGCTGCCGCAAGTGCGAGGTGGCGGCGGGCTGCCCTCAGCCATTCGTACCAATCGCCCAATCCTTCGCCGGTTCGCGCTGACAGCCGGATCGATAGAATCTCAGGATTGACCTCGCGCGCCCTCGCCTCGCAGCGCGAAATATCGAAATCGACATGCGGCGCAAGATCGATCTTGCTGATGACCATCAGTTCAGCAGCCTTGAACATATGCGGATATTTGAGCGGCTTGTCGTCGCCTTCGGTGACCGAGAGAACCACCACTTTCGCCCGTTCGCCGAGATCGAACAAAGCCGGACAGACGAGATTGCCAACATTCTCGATCATGAGCACCGAGCCGAAAGCCGGCCGCAAGCTGTCGAGCCCGCGGCGTATCATGTCGGCTTCGAGGTGACAGCCGGTTCCCGTATTGACCTGCACCGCCGGCGCGCCGGCCGCCTTGATGCGCTCGGCGTCATTGAGCGTCTGCTGATCGCCCTCGATGACGCTGATAGGCATCTCGTTCTTCAAATCGCGGATGGCGCGTTCGAGCAAGGTGGTCTTGCCGGCGCCGGGAGAACTCACGAGATTGAGGGCGAGGATTTCACGTCCTTCGAACCAGGCGCGGTTACGTTCGGCGAGCCTGTCGTTCTTGTCGAGGATGGCCCGTTCAATATCGACCGTCACTGTATGGAGACCGGCGACCGCGGCAAGGGCAGCGGGCTGGGGTGCATGGGAATGATCATGATCGTGGTGTGCATGGTCATGGTCATTGTGCGCATGATCGTGATCATGTGGCTCATGACCATGGTGATAATTGTCATGGTGATGGTGATCATGGTGATGATCATGTGCATGATGGGGCGGTGTCACGGGTGCGGATCTTTCCATTCGTTCCTCGTTCCCGGTCTGAAGATTCGTAACCGTGACTTTGGCGTCGCCGTCGCATCCGCAGGTTTTGCACATCAGACCACCTCCAATTCCATGCTCTTGATGTTGAGTTCTTGGCCGGCGCATACCGCCGCAGTTCTGCACCATCAAGGGGCTCGACGAACGGCGCGAATGGAAATGCAAGGCACGCGCGAGCAATTCTTTGCCGGTCCCGGTTTCCCCCTCGATCAGGATCGGCAGATCGGTGCGCGCCGCCTCGCGGGCGAGACCGCAGAGTTCGGACATTGCCTCGCTCGCATAAACGAGGCGTTCGAAATGCGAGGCTTCGCCCTTCATCGGGGTATCCGGCCTGCCATGCAGAAAATGCGAATCCTCGCCGATCTTGAGTTCGCGGACGAGATGCCGATGGCGCCGCGCGAGCTCGCGCGTCTCCAATGCCCGCTTGACGACGAGGCAGGTTTGTTCGGCCAGCAAAGGCTTGGTGAGATATTGATAGGCGGCGGTGCGCGCGAGCGCGTCGCTCAGTTTGATATTCGCTTCCTCGCCGACGAGGAGAACCCGCACGAGGTCTGGATGGGTGAAACGCAGCCGTGCCAGAAACTGGACGATGTCGCAGTCACGATTTTCGACATCGGCGAGGATGAGATCGACATGCGCATCTTTGAGGACGTCAATGGCCTCCGCGTCATGCGCGGCCATGAAGACGCGATAGTCGGAACCGTGCACCAAAGCATCCGCAGTGGCTTTGCGCTGCTGACAGGTATCTGCAATAAACAGGATGCTCGACTCGACGCTCATCTTGCCTGTCGCCTCCCCACCGATTTCGTCGTTCGGGTTCGTCCCGAATTCGCTAACTTACTTTGCACTAAATAAATGTACTTAACAATTACCCTGCTTCATGACAACTTTATTGAGGGTGCCGCGACCACGACGGCTCTGCCGTCCGGGGTACAACCGAGAAAGGAAAAGGCGCAAGGCCGCGCGTATCTCAAGTAGGGTGGTACTGCAGAAGTAGTCAAATTTTTGAGTTAGCGTTCTGGGAGATTTCTGAACGGCAGGGATAGTGACCGCGTCCGGCGCCAGTTCAATGTCCAGCCGACCCTCACCATCCGGCCCGAACGGATCATCGTACGCGAGTACGCCAACCGGGATAGCGCAAAGCATGTTGACAGCGCCACCAGCTTGCCGCTTTCCAACAAGATGAACGCATAAGGGCCGGGACCGGCCCATTAAAAGAAAAGGTCGCGGAGTTTTAAAGCGTTCAGCGAATGATGTCGTAGCCGAAATCGGTGGTGCCGATGCCCATGCTGTCCACAGCGTCGCCAGGCATCCCGCGCGGTGGGCAATGAACTCTAGCCGAACCCGAGATGTGCCATGGTTGGAAAAGAATTAGATGAAGGCGGCGCCGACGGTCTGTGGCTCTATCGCCGCAGCATCCGTCGTTGACTTCTGTTTTGCCTTTGCATCTCGCGACAGGGTGTTAACTGACAGTCTGTTAGCACTAAGTCTCGGGAAAGGTCTCGTGGAGAAAGCCGTCGAGCGTGCGCGTTGCGGGCCTTGCGCCGAGGCGCTCCCAAGTCAATGGGATGGGCTCCGGCCCGGCGCCCGCTGTGACTCCAACGGTCGGGATATATTCGCCCCATTGGCGCCAATAGAATGCCGTGCCGCCCTTGGCGCATTGGTCGCGGAGCGACCTCGCCCAGTCGGGGTGGCAAGGCTGCGCGTCGACGCCGATTTCGCCGCCGGCCACAACCCAATCGAGCCAGGGGCCGATGCCACTTGACGCCACTCTCTGTGGCGCGTCACGCAACCAGGTTCCTAATTTCAACTCGAGCGGCTCAAGCAGAGGCTCGGCGGCGACCCAACGCACCGCGGCGGGCGTCTGGAGCAGAACCGGGATGCGGCGCTCGGCCTCCTTTTGATTTTCGGCCGTGACACCTAACCAGACATTGGGCAGCGGCCAGGCGGCGATCGCGTGTGAATTGGGGTCGGGTGCGATTTCGTCTATCTCATGCGTGATCCGGCCAGGCGTCGCTTTGTCGGCGATATAAGTTTGCATAATTTTGGGCCGTTTGGTCAGGATCTGGAAGATGTGGCGTGGTGCAAGGGCCATGATCGCGAAGACGCGGTCGATCGTCTCGATCGGCGCGGATTCATGGAAAAGATCGGAGAGCGCGTTGACCAAGATTCGCCGCGGAGCATCCCAGGCGAGCGGAAGCGCCAGCCGGTCTTCCCGGAGCGCTATGGCACCGGTCCAGCTTGGACCCGCCGGTCCCACTTCCGCGAAGCCATATCCCCATTGTTTGTCTTGCGCAGACGCAGCAGTGAGAGCTTCTGCGTAACAGTGGCGGCAAGCCGCGCTTTTGCGGGTGCAGCCCACGAGCGGGTCCCAAGTTGTGTCTGTCCACTCGATTGTGACGTCCGCGATCATGGCGTAAGCCCAGTGTCGCTGCGATCCTGCCTCCACTCAGGCCGATCTCTCTTCGTATCATTTCGTGCAAATGCCGGCCAACGGAAGCAGCCGGTGCAACTCGCCCGAGCCGCGCTCATCCGCCAATCATAATCGCAGCTCAACTCAACTCTTGCCATGCGGTATCTGGCCCTTTTGACTTTCTGACTTGATATTTTGTCGCATTCCTGGCGATCCTTTGGATGGAAACGAGCACACGCGACTTATCGACTAGAGCTTACGGTTCGCGGCACGCTCTTCCAATCCACGGCGCAAGAAACGTAGTTTGGCATCATGCTTGCTTCCACTCGCGCATCTATTGTTAGGTGCACCAATGCTGTGACCAAAATTCATCAAGCAAGGATTATGCAATGATCGTGCAATAAGGTCGGCGTGCCGAGGTCCGAGACGGTGGGGTTAAGGCGTTCATCATCGCCGGAATTCAATGTTTTGGCCGCTGGCCGTCTCGACTTGTTGATGACTGTCTGCCGGCTCAGCAGCTCAATCGTCGATGCTGGGGTCAAAACCAAGCGCAAGAGAACCTAGATATGCGCTGTTGAACTGCTTACTGATCGGTTTCATGGGCGGGAGCCAAGGTACCATAGGTTCCACCAAAAAAGCGCAGACCGTTTGCCGCAATGTAGGATTCAATGACAGACGAAGATTCAATTCTGGCAGCGAACACCGCGTATTATCATGCGTTCTCCAAAGCTGACATCGTCGGCATGAGCGCAATCTGGGCTGAGGATGACGTCTCCTGTATTCATCCCGGATGGCCTGTTTTGATCGGCGGACAGAACGTGTTGCGTTCTTATGGCGAAATTTTCCGCAATCCTCTGCAAGAGCCGCTTGAGCACCAAAAACATCACGTGATTGCCACGGGCGACGACGGCCGAGTCTTTTGCGTTGAAATTGTGGGCGGCATGGCGCTCGCAGCAACGAATTGGTTCAAACGCATCAATGGTGCGTGGCGGCTAATCCACCACCAGGCAAGTCCAATTGCCGCTCCGATCGAAGAAAACGACATTCAGCCTTCGCCCAAGCAGCTGAATTGACTTTTAAAGCTCGAGAAGGATCAGCATTAGGCCGATCATTCCTTCGTCGCCAAAATTGAATGTGATGCGCGAGGACCCGCGGCCCGCGCTTCGCGACGCGACGGCGAGGCCGATTGTGTGATGCCCGACAGCCAGGTTGGATACCGTTGGTATCACCGTAAAATGTCAGCCTGTTGCTGGCACCGATGCGCTATCATTCTGTGTTTTTCTGGGCGGTCCGCGAGTGAGGCGTAATAGAAATGCAAACATCGGCGGGACGTGCCGAGTATCAATGTAAACGTTCCTTGTTCTATTCTGACCGGATATTCTGCAAGCGCGCTTTCTCTTCGGCCCGGCGAAGCGGCGAGCGATACATTTGATTTCGTGATCCTAGATCGCTTGCCTCACCTCTATATTCTGGTGCGGATTCTGCATATTCTGATGCCAGCGCTGAATGGAGGAGGTGAACCATGGCGGCGATTGTCGAGGGTCCTCTTATCGCGGCTTTATCCTGTGGTAAACCGGTCTATCTCGTGGTCCTTTTGCATGGACATGACAGCGACGGTCAGACTCTTATCAATCACGCGCTCAACTGGGCGCCCACCATGCCCAAGGCTGAGTTTCTTGCTGCCGAACCTGGCTTGGCCCGCGATGGCGTACCTTCAGGCCGGCAATGGTTCGACATGGCGGACACTAGCCCCGCCAAAATGATCAAGGGCGTCAAGACCGTGGCGCCCTTGCTCGACAATTTTCTCGACGAAATGCTTGCCAAACGCCGCCTCCCAGAGTCTCATCTTGCGCTCGTAGGCTTTTCGCAAGGCGCGATGCTCGCACTACATGTGGGGCTCCGGCGCCCAATGCAAATGGCAGCGATCGTGGCGTTTTCTGGCGCGGTGTTTGATTCTGAGAGCCTCACGTCCGAAATTCGCTCGAAACCGCCTGTTCTCCTCATCCATGGCGAGGCTGATCCCGTCGTGCCCTTTGCTGCGATGACTGACACAAAAAGAATTCTCAAAACTCACGGCGTGCCGGTCAAGAGCCTGAAAAGGCCAGACCTTCGTCACGAAATGGACGACGACGGTGTCATCGCGGCAGGCGAATTCCTGACACATCTCGTGGTTCATAAGCCGGCAGAAAAGCACGACCATCACGACGAGGATCATGGGCACGAGCACCACTAAGAGTGGCGAAGGCCGCATTGCTCGGCCTGAAACTGCGTCTGTTCGATTTGCTCATGCCGCTAGACGCTCTTGCCTTCTCCCAGGGTCAGACCGAAATCCTTGATCCGGGATGGCTCCACGTTCCGCCGAATAACAAAATGCTCTCGTCGTGCCTGGGTCCCATCGACCCCGGCGAATTTCGCCCGGATCTTCATCTCGATTGTCCCCGTAGCGGGTCCTGCCCTTTCGCTCGAAAGGTTCCAGCGTGGACGCCCCGCATAGCCCCCGGCATTTTTCCCACTCCAGCGGCTAAAGGGACCTTTGCGTGTCTCGCGCCTTGGCAAGCAGCTGATCGAACGATAGCAACATGTCTTGATCCGGCTCATGGACGATGGCGCTGAATTGCTTGACAAGCGCCGCGCAAACTGCGAGCGCGGCAAGCTGCTCGCGCGGATCGCCTGCCCAACGGAATCCGATGGCCGTATCGCGGCTTCCGATGCTTGATTTTAGCGCGGGTGAGATGTCCGCCGCGACATCCTGAAAGCGCATATCGAAGCCCGCATCCTCGCCATCCAATGTACAGGGCAAGTAGCCCGCGGTCTTGAATGGCGCGTAAGAATCGTCGAGCGTGACCTTGAAGCCAAGCTGATCGACCGCCTCTTGCAGGGCTTTCCGCGCAGGGACGTCCTTGCGGTTGAGATAAGCAATTTGGGCACGGGCCATGATTCTCTCCTACGCCGACCTGCTGGTAAAGAGGAAGATGCGAATGTCTGACGACGATACACTCAACAATCAATTAGGTTGGCTCGTCGCAATTGGCCTGCCACTGTCACTGAACTCTACTGACACGTGGTTCACTCCGCTTTGACTAGCAGCTCATCGACGAGATGGGTAATTATGCAATCTGAATCATGCGAGCGATAGCCCTTTGGCACTTCTCTGTGTCCTGGCTGTCAATCGGCTTCGAATATTGGATCTTCTCTGTTCGGCGGGTTGCGGTCAAGCACTTTCAGGCCCTCGATACCGTTGATTTTTTCTGTCACTCGCGGGCCCTCTCTTCTCTTCGGGATCAGCTCTTCGGCTCTCCCAGCATGGGATCAGAAGGATGAGGCGGCTCAATCTGACTCGCGTTCTGATTGCGCATGACGCGATCGACACAAGACCCAACGCGAACTCACCTCGTCCATCGTCCCGCGAGGGACACCCTTCCGCCAGCTGGCGGAACTCGGATCACTCTCCTGTTCTGGCGATGCAGTGTTCCAGCCCGCCGATTGATTAAGCAGCAGCCGGTACAGTTTCCTTCGTCCAGCGGAATTCCGTTCCATCGCACCACATGCGGTGCATGATCACTGCCAAGCGTCGGGCCAGGGCGACGATGGCCTTTTGCTTGCCTCGTCTTTTGGCGATGTTCATCGCCCAGGCCTTCAGCCACGACCATTTGATTGTGCGGGTCAGCATGACTTGAGCTGCTTCATACAGTAGCGTTCGCATCATTCCGTCGCCACACTGCGAGATCCGGCCAACGCGATTGCTCTCGCCCGATTGATTGAGGATCGGCGTCAATCCCAAGGCCGGACCGACGGCCTTGGAACTCTTGAACCGCGCCGGAATATCGATGGTCGCGGTGAAAGCCAAGGAGACGATCGGGCCAACGCCCGGGATCGTCATCAATCGCCGGCACGCGTCATTTTCGCGGACGATCGACAATAGTCTTTGATGCAGCTTTCCGACCTGCTCGCGGAGCGTTCGACGGGCCTCAAGCAAAGACGTCATGATCTCGGCAAGGTCCGTCATGCCATCGACAAGTTCGAAGATCCGTTCCTCGAATTTAATCACGCCGACGACGCCGACCTTGAGCCCAAAGTTGCGCAGCAAGCCGCGGATGTCATTCTCGACGGCGATGGCTTTCTCCTGCAGCAGCTTGCGGGCCGTCAATAAGGCGCGCCTCTTCTGGCTCACCAACGTCTTTACATGCACGGGCCGGAACAGGTTGACGCGCATCATTTGTGCGATGCCGCGGGCGTCATTGCGATCGCTCTTATTCACCTGAGCTTTGAGGAAAGCCTTCGTGTGCCGAGTCTCGATGCAGACAACCGGCAAATCTGCCTCCACTAGACCGCTGAACAGCCATTGTGAGAGCGGACCGGCTTCGAGCCCGACGCAAACGAGCCGCCAAGCCGGGTCCTTGAGCACCTCGATAAGATCCTCCGGATGGCTAACGACTTTCACCTCGCGGCAGACCTTGCCCGTCTCATCCATGATGCATATGGCACTCTCTTTGACCGAGACGTCTAGACCGGCATAATGTTTCATAATGCACTTCTCCATCTGATGCGTGTGGCTGCCACAAAGCAGACCACGTTTACCATCAGCCTGAAGTGCTGCGCCCCCGCCTTCGCCGCAGGGCACGCCAGCCAGCCGAATACCCCATCTGATTCAATCTCGATGACATGTCCGATTGTGAGACAAACTGTCCAAAAGCCTTACGCAAGCCGCTTCCGTCTTGCTTCCGCAGCAAAAGAGACGCTCAAGGTAATCCGCTAAGTATTTGATAAGTGGCGCGCCCGAAGGGATTAGAACCCATGACCTCCGCCTTCGGAGGGCAGTTCCTGCTATTTGCGCATGGTAGCTAAGGATAATTTACTTTTGCATAAATGCGTGGGCTTGATTGAATATCTGTTGCCAACCATTGCCTTTGTTTGATGGGATTTGCTTCAAGCTGGTAGCTATGTGGTAGGAGCATGGACTGACTTCCCGGCGCATTGCAAACGACGGTGGAGTGGAGTGAAAAACTGTATCGTCCTTCGCTACCACGCTGCTAATTCACATGTAGTCCCGCTGAAATCTCGATCGCATCGGCATAGGCCTTCCGGTTCATGGCGATTATTGCGAGAGTCCAAGCCGCACTGCACCTTCGGGCGGAAGGCATACCTTGTGCGTCATGTCTCACGCCCATTCGTGACCCAGGCTGGCCATGGCATGCAGGTTAGGCGAGAGGCAACTCCCTAAAAATGGGACTTCTGCATGAGCGATGACGATGTCTAACCGGCGTCCGAAATGTTCTTGCGTGCGTCGCTTAATCCTGTTCAGCTAGCGTCAAAACCCGGTTTAATTGTTTCGGCACAGGCACGAGCAAAGAGGAAGCAATGTACAGGAAAATCCTTATCCCGACCGATGGCTCTGAGCTTGCCGGGAAAGCCGTCGAGCATGGCGTCGCCCTCGCCAAAGCGACCGGGGCCAGCATTACGTTCCTCACGGTCACACGTCCTTATCGTGCAGGTACCCTCGAAACAGCGGCGATCGAGGACACGCCCGCCGAGTACGAAGCGGGAATTGCGGCCGAGGCCGACAAAATGCTTCAAATCGCCGCTGGCGTGGCGAAGGCCGCTGGCGTCGTGTGCGACACTGTGCAGATCGAGGATGACCGTCCGTACCAGGCGATCATTGATACAGCCGGATCGAAAGGCTGCGACCTCATCGTCATGGCTTCCCATGGACGCCAGGGCATCTCGGCGCTGTTGCTCGGCAGCGAGACGGTCAAGGTGCTTACCCATTGCAAAATACCGGTCCTCGTCCATCGCTAACAAAGCATGACATAGGGAGGATTTTGGCTTCAAACGTTTACGGCTCTGCACAACTGGTGCAGGAAATCCAACAGCTCCTGTTTCAGTGGCCGTCTCTTTAGCCTAGAATTTGACCACCGGCGGGCTTAACGCCGACCGGCAGATGTGCGATGATGGACAAAGTCGAATACAGCTCATCCGATGAGGCCTCATGGATACCGCGCAACAGGCTGTCTTGACTATCGATGGGCTCCAAATCCTGCTCGATGCGCTCAGGCAACGCGGCTACCGTGTTGTCGGCCCAACCGTCCGCGACCAGGCAATTGTCTACGACGACATCGCCTCCATCGACGACTTGCCGCGTGGATGGACCGACGAGCAGGATGGCGGGCATTATCGTCTCATCGGTCGAGATGACGAAGCGCTGTTCGGTTACACCGTCGGACCGCATTCATGGAAGAAGTTTCTGCACCCGCCGCTGCTGCGTCTTTGGAGCGCGGAACATGACGGGCAGGGCGTCCGCGTAGTGGCGGAGCCCGATCCAGATGAACGGTTCGCCTTCATCGGTGTGCGCTCCTGCGAGCTTCATGCGATTGCAATCCAAGACAAGGTTTTTCTCGGCGGAGCCCACGTCGATCCGCATTATCGGGCGCGGCGCCAGGACGCCTTCATCATCGCCGTGAACTGTGGCCAGGCGGGCGGAACGTGCTTTTGCGTATCGATGAACACCGGGCCAAAAGCCAAGGCAGGTTTCGATCTCGCCTTGACCGAGGTCGTGGGTGACAGCGGCCACATCTTCGTCGTCGAGGCCGCGACAGATGCAGGACTAACGGTGCTTGCCGAGGTGCCACACCGTTTGGCAACGCAAGAGGAAGCCGACGCCGCCGAATCGGTCGTGACGCAGACCGCCGCCTCCATGGGCCGCGAGATGCATTCAGACGACGTGCATGAACTTCTCTTGCGCAATCTCGAAAATCCCCGTTGGAACGATGTCGCGCAGCGGTGTCTCACCTGCGCTAACTGCACTATGGTCTGTCCAACCTGCTTCTGCACCTCGGTCGAAGATTCAAGCGACCTAGCGCGCGCCGAATCCTCGCGCTCTCGGCGTTGGGATTCGTGCTTCACCATGGACTTTTCATACATCCACGGCGGCAGTGTGCGCGCCAGCTCACGCTCGCGCTATCGCCAGTGGATGACTCACAAGCTCGCCACCTGGCTCGACCAGTTCGGTACGTCGGGCTGCGTCGGTTGCGGCCGCTGCATCACCTGGTGCCCGGTCGGCATCGACATTACCGAAGAGGTGCGGGCAATCCGCGACAGCGAGCAGCACTGAGGAACAAAGCGATGGAAGGGCTTGAACGCATCGTCAAGGAGCATCCGTTCTTCGCCGGTTTGGAGGAGGGTTTCCTCAATCTCGTCTGCGGCTGTGCGAAAAATGTACGTTTCGAAGCGGGCCAATACCTCTTCCACGAAGGCGAACCGGCCGACCAATTCTATCTCATCCGGCACGGTCGCATCGCGCTCGAACTCACCGCTCCAGGGCGCGGCGCCATCATTTTCCAGACCTTGACCGAGGGCGAGATCGTCGGTGTCTCGTGGGTGATCCCACCTTATCGCTGGACCTACGACGCGCGCGCTCTCGATCTCCTCCGTGCGATCGCGATAGACGCGGCCTGCTTGCGGCAAAAATGTGAGGCCGACCATGATCTCGGTTATGAAATGATGAAGCGCTTCCTGCCTATTCTGGTACAACGCCTCCAAGCGACGCGGCTGCAGATCCTTGATGTCTATGGCGCCCCCGCCTGAGCCGCCGGTCCACGGCCGGACCCCGCCCGATCCGATGGTACCGTGCGTCGCACGTGTGCGCCGGAGGCGGCGCGATGCCCCGCAGGTTTGGACGCTCGACCTTGAGGTTGATGGCGGCGACGGGACAAAGAATTTTCCTTTTGCGCCGGGCCAGTTCAACATGCTCACGGTGTTCGGCGTCGGCGAAGTGCCGATCAGCCTCAGCGGCGATCCTGCCAAGCCCGGCTGCCTCGTCCACACAGTGCGTGCCGTCGGCGCGGTGTCCGATGCGCTCGCACGTCTTGGTCCGGGCGACCCGGTCGGCTTGCGCGGCCCGTTCGGGGCTGGATGGCCGATGACCGAGGCGGCCGGGCGCGATGTCGTGATCGTGGCCGGCGGGCTCGGCCTCGCGCCGTTGCGCCCGGCGCTCTATCAGTTGTTTGCCGGGCGCGCGCGCTACGGCAAGATCGTCCTGCTCTACGGCGCGCGCAGCCCGGACGACATCCTGTTCCGCCGTGAGATCGAGTCCTGGCGGCGGAGGCTCGATATTGAAATCGAAGTGACAGTGGACCATGCCAGCTCCGTTTGGCATGGCCATGTCGGCGTCGTGACGACGCTGATCTCCCGCGCCGACTTCGATCCGCTACACGCCATTGCCCTGGTCTGTGGGCCCGAGGTCATGATGCGCTTCGCTATCACCGCTTTGCGTCATTCGGGGCTCGATGACCAATCCATTTATCTCTCTATGGAGCGCAACATGAAGTGCGCAATCGGGTTCTGCGGTCATTGCCAATTCGGACCGGTCTTCGTGTGCCGAGATGGGCCGGTGTTCCGTCACGACCGGGTACAGAGCTTGCTGGCTCTGAAGGAGATTTGACATGGCCGCCAAGAATCGCAANNCTCGCGGTCGCCGGCGCTGTCGACATTGCCTACTTCCTTGAGGCTACGCGAGGCGCCGTCAGGGGACGCTACGACTTATCGTTAGTCGAGGGCTCGGTCACCACGGCCTCAGATGCGGCACGAATCCAGGACGTCCGCGCGCGTTCCCGTACGCTGGTGACGATTGGCGCCTGCGCGACGGCTGGCGGCATTCAGGCGCTGCGCAACTGGGCCGATGTCAAGGAATATGCCTCGGTCGTGTATGCACGGCCCGACTACATCCAGACGTTGGCCACGTCTACTGCGATCGCCGATCACGTTGCGGTCGATTTCGAGCTGCGCGGCTGCCCGATCAGCAAGCGCCAGCTGCTGGAAGTCATATCGGCCATGCTCGCCGGCCGCCGCCCGGTTACACCACCCCATAGCGTCTGCATCGAGTGCAAGCTCAAGGGCAACGTCTGCGTGATGGTGGCGCATGGAACACCATGTCTTGGCCCGGTCACTCATGCGGGGTGTGGCGCAATCTGCCCGTCTTACAACCGCGGATGCTACGGCTGCTATGGACCGATGGAAACGCCGAACACGCTCTCGCTCAGCGATGGCCTGCACAAGCTCGGCATGGACGAGCGGGGGCTAATGCAAGTTTATCGAACCTTCAACGCCAACGCAGGACCGTTTCGCGAGGAAAGCGACCGCCATGACGGTTAAGACCATCAAAGTGGACTATCTCGCTCGCGTCGAAGGCGAAGGCGCGATCAAGGTGGTTGTGCGCGACGGGGCGGTTGAAAGCGCCGAGTTCAGAATATTCGAGCCGCCGCGCTTCTTCGAAGCCTTGCTGCGTGGCCGCAACTTCACCGAGGCGCCCGACATTACAGCGAGGATCTGCGGAATCTGCCCGGTCGCCTACCAGATGAGCACGGTGCACGCCATGGAGAATGCGCTCGGCCTCGCCGTGACCGGGCCGCTACGCGATCTTAGACGGTTGCTATACTGTGGCGAGTGGATCGAAAGCCACGCCCTTCACATTTACATGCTCCATTCACCCGACTTCCTCGGCTACGATGGCGCGATCGACATGGCCCGTGATCACGGCGATGCCGTCCGTCGGGGGCTCGCACTCAAGAAGGTTGGCAATGAAATCCTGTCGCTGCTTGGCGGGCGCGAAATTCATCCGGTTAACGTCCGCGTCGGCGGATTTTACCGCACGCCGCGCCGGCGCGAACTCGAGCCACTCGCCGAACGGCTCAAATGGGCGCGCGAGGCAGCGCTAGAGACCGTGCGCTGGGTCGCGGCGTTCGATTTCCCCGACGTCGAGCGCGACTATGAGTTTGTCGCTCTGCGGCATACCGATGAATATCCCTTCAACGAAGGACGCATCGTATCGAGCCGCGGGCTTGACATTACGGCTGGCGAATACGAAGACCATTTCGAAGAAACCCATGTCGAGCGCTCGACAGCGCTGCATTCGCACCTGCGCGAACGGGGCGCATATCTCGTGGGACCCCTTGCCCGTTACAGCCTCAACTTCGATCGCCTGTCGCGGCTCGCCCAAGAAGTCGCACGTGACGTGGGGCTAGGGCCGAAATGCAGCAATCCCTATCGCAGCATCGTCGTCCGCGCTGTTGAGGTGTTATATGCATGCGACGAGGCACTCAGGATCATCGACGGCTACGTGGAACCGGACCTTCCAGCAGTTGCGGCCAAGCCATGCGCGGGCACAGGCTACGCCGCGACCGAGGCGCCGCGAGGCCTGCTCTATCACCGGTACCGTCTGGACGCGGATGGAACCATCGTCGAAGCTCGCATCGTGCCACCAACCTCGCAAAACCAGGCAAGCATCGAGGAGGATCTCGTAAGCTTCATCGGCGGCTCGCTCGATCTGCCCGAGGATGCGTTACGGCATCGCTGTGAGCAGACCGTGCGGAACTACGACCCGTGCATTTCCTGCTCCACTCATTTCCTGCAGCTCGAAATAGACCGAGGCTGATGCCATGTCGAGCGCTCGTTGCCGGCAGATCGTACTTGGCATCGGCAACGCCGAGCGTGGCGACGATGCAGCCGGCCGCACGGTGGCGCGGCTCTTACAGGGAAGGCTGCCAGACGATGTAGAGATCGCCGAGCTCGAAGGGGAAGCGATGGAGCTGCTCGCCAGATTCGAGGGCGTCGACGCAGCTTTCCTGATCGATGCCTGTTGGTCGGGCGCGCCAGCCGGGACCATACGACGCCTCGATGCAAATGTGACGCCGTTGCAGCAAGGACTCTTCAGCCTCTCCACCCATGGCTTCGGGCTTGCCGAAGCGGTGGAGCTTGCTCGAGTGCTCACGCAGCTGCCGCCATACTGTGTTGTCTACGCCATCGAGGGGGCTTCATTTGAGACAGGTGCGCCACTCTCGCAAGCCGTGGCGGTGGCGGTCGCCGATGTCGCCGCGCGCTTGCGCACCGAAATCGGCGATGCCGACACGATGGCGCTTCGTCATGACGGGCAAATAATACGCGAGGACAGTTCGGATAACCAGGCGGACGGATGTGCGGAGCCGGGCGCCTGTGCCACCGTTCGGCGTGGTCGCTAATCGCTTGTTTTGCTCCGCCACTGGTAGCTATGTGGTAGCTAGAGCGGGATGAGATTTGG
>PLUZ01000351.1:0-7323 GCA_003162995.1 Methylocapsa sp.
GAGATACTGGCCTTAAGAGAGAGAAAGACGAGGAGTGAATCGCGTGGAAGAATGAACGTAGATTTGAAGATGCTGAAAAGTCCTCGGCTGGAGGACTTTCCTGGGAAATCTGGCGTGGAGATGTGCGGAAGGCACAGGCCGACCCATCTGGCTGCCGCACCGCTGCGTTTCCCGTGGCACCGCTCGTGAGATATCCGCAGTCCCATTCATATTGCTGGCACCGCCGGCAATCGCGGGACTGCTAATAACTTCCTCTTTGCGCAAGGACGGCACCCAGAGTGCGCAGCAAAATGACAAAGTCGGTTGAGAAGCGCCAATTGCGCACGTAATTGGCATCCATTTCGATGCGCCGGTCGTATCCGCAGTCATTGCGGCCGCTGACCTGCCAGATTCCAGTTATGCCGGGCCGGGCCAGAAGATACAAACTCAGCTTGTCGCCATAGCGCGTCAACTCGGAAGGCACGATAGGGCGTGGCCCGACCAGGCTCATGTCGCCCCGGATGACATTGATAAGCTGAGGCAGCTCATCGAGGCTTGATTGGCGCAAAAATTTCCCCACGGGAGTAATGCGCGGGTCATTGGCAAGCTTCTGCGTACGATCCCATTCCTTCCGGGCAGCAGGATCAGATTCAAGTAAAGTTTTTAAAACTTTGTCTGAATCAAGCACCATTGACCGGAATTTGAAGCATGCGAAGCGACGCCCCCCCTGGCCAACACGAATATGCCGGAAAATAACTGGGCCAGGATCTGTCAATTTAAGCAATAGCACGACGAACGCAAAGAGCGGCAAAAACACAATAAGTGTAATAGAAGCAATTATTACATCAAATATTCTTTTTGACTTCCCGCCTATTGTATAGGGAGCAGCTTTAGACTGCCCCAACAGCACGGATAACTCGCCATCAAACATCATAGCACCTCATAAATGTCGTTTCTCCGGTGCCTAGGCTCGGCTCATGGCTTTAGGCTAAACAGAGCGTTATCAATTTCAACGCTAGTAATAAACTTAACAAAAATTTAGGTGCATTGCAACATGGCCGCCTGTCCCGCACCCTGCATTTGAGCTTAATCCTTAAACCAACAATTAGATCGAAATCCATGACCTAAATAGGTAATTGGCGTTTAAGGGCCTGAAAAAAATGTTGTAACTCATCAATATTTAGTCCTTGGCCCGCTCAACATAGGAGCCATCCCCCGTCTGAACGATGACGCGAACGCCCGGAGAAATATGCGGAGGCACCATCACGCGCGCCCCGTTCGAGAGTTTTGCAGGCTTATAGGAAGACGACGCCGTTTGACCTTTCATGGCGGGCTCCGTCTCCATGACTTCGAGGGTTACCCGCGCGGGAAGTTGAACCCCGACGGCGATGCCGTTGAAGATAGACAGCACGCAAGTCATGCCTTCCTGCAAATAGAGTGCCTGTTCTCCGATCACCTCGGCGGGCACGACGATCTGATCGTAAGTCTCCGAATTCATGAAGTGGTAGCCGTCCCCGTCCTGGAAGAGGTAACTGAAATTCGAATCCTCCACATAGGCGCGTTCAACCTGCTCGGTTGTCTTATAGCGATCGGTTGTTTTGACACCGTCCGAGAGCCGCCGCATATCGATTTGAGTCGTTGGCGTGCCCTTGCCGGGATGAAAGCTTTCCGCTGTCAAAACAACATAAAGCTGACCGTCCTCTCTCTCGATGATATTGCCTTTTCGAATTGAACTGGCGATGACCTTCACTGGCTTTCCCTTATGCGAAGAAACGTTTCCAGAGCGCCCAATCCAATGGCATCGGGGTCTGCATGTCCGTGCGGTGCGGCACAATAACTATGTTGCGGCATTTCGCCAGAGCATTTTCGGGCAAATGATGCCCAAGAAAATGTGTCAAAGTGGGATGCATATACCGCATCCCGCTCTAAACTCTAACAATCGATCGCGTTCATGATTTTGGATGGATTCAATCCAAATCATCGTGATCAATAGAAAAAACTCGCAAGCCCTTTGGCCGATTTTCCTGCGAAATAGCGCAATGAGCGAAATGACACAATGAGCAAGTCTTCTTCCGAACGATCGCCCTGGTGGCGCCCGCACATTCACCGCGACCGGCGGCCTTTCCTCCTGAGCCGTGCGAGGATGGCCGCAGCGGCACGGGCTTTTTTTTCGGATCAATCCTTTATCGAGGTCGATACGGCCATTCTCCAAGTTTCGCCCGGAAACGAAGCCCACATCAGTGCTTTTCGTACCGAAATTGTGGACGACAGCACAACAAAATCAATACTTTATCTGCATAGCTCGCCAGAATTTGCAGCCAAGAAACTGCTCGCCGCCGGCGAGGAACGCATCTTTACCTTCGCGCATGTGTTCCGCAACCGTGAGCGGGGCAGACTTCACCATCCCGAATTCACCATGCTCGAATGGTATCGCGCGGGCGAGCCCTACCAAAGATTGATCGAGGATTGCATGGGCCTTCTCGCGCGCACGGTTACTGCGGCGGGCAGCCGGGATCTGAGCTTTGGCGGCCATATCGCCGATCCGTTCGAGGAGCCTGAACTCTTAAGCGTCGCCGAGGCCTTCGACCATTATGCCGGCATCGATCTTCTCGCCACGCTCAAGGGACCCGAACCCGACCGCGCGGCGCTTGCGGCCGGCGCCCGCGGCCATGGAATCAGAATTGTCGCGGACGACAGCTGGCGGGATATTTTCAGCAAGATCCTTGCCGCGAAGATCGAGCCGCAACTCGGCCATGGACGCCCCACGATCCTAATGGACTATCCGGCGAGCGAAGCGGCGCTCGCCAAATTGCAGGATGACCCGCGTTTCGCGGAGCGGTTCGAACTTTATGCCTGCGGCGTTGAGCTCGCCAATGGCTTTGGCGAATTGACGGACGCAACCCTCCAGCGGCGCCGCTTCGAGGCGGCAATGGCAGAACGGCTCAGGATCTATGGCGAGGCCTATCCGATTGACGAGGATTTCTTGGCAGCTCTCGCAATCATGCCGCAGGCCAGCGGGATCGCCCTTGGCTTCGACCGGCTGGTGATGCTCGCGACCGGCGCGTCCCATATCGAACAGGTGATATGGACGCCCGTTCAACAGGGCACAGACGAACAATGAGGAAACCTCCGGCAATTTTGCGCAGCGCCTCAGACCTCGTCGAAGCCGGTCTCTTGCCGGACGCCAAAAGCGAAGCGATAGAGCAGATCGCCGCAACCTATCCGATTGGAATAACCAGCGCCGTCGCGGCGCTGATAGACCCCGCCGATCCTCGCGATCCAATTGCCCGCCAGTTTGTTCCGGATTTGGCCGAGCTCGCGGAGCAGCCAGACGAAATGGCCGATCCGACTGGTGATCTTCTGTTCAGCCCAATCGACGGCATCGTCCACCGCTACCCCGATCGCGTGCTCTTGAAATTGCTGCACATCTGTCCGGTCTATTGCCGGTTCTGCTTTCGCCGCGCGGTCGTTGGGCCAAACAGTCCGTCGCATCTTTCGCCGGATGCGCTCGCCGCCGCCATCGGCTATATCGAGGAGCATCCTGCAATCTGGGAAGTGATTCTGACCGGCGGCGATCCGCTGACCTTGTCGGCGCGGCGGCTCGCGGAGATCATGGCCAGGCTCAAAGCCATCGATCATGTGAAAATCCTCCGTCTGCATACACGCGTGCCGATTGCCGATCCCGCGAAGATCAGCACGAAGCTTGCCGGTGTTTTGGCTGCCTCCGGCAAGACGGTTTATGTCGCCTTGCACGCCAATCATCCGCGCGAATTGTCGGGAGCGGCGCGCGCCGCCTGCGCAAAGTTTATCGACGCGGGCATCCCGATGCTGAGCCAGAGCGTGCTTCTCGCCGGCGTGAACGACGATATAGAAACCCTGACGGCGCTCATGCGGGCCTTCGTCGAGACACGCATAAAACCCTATTATCTGCACCAGCTCGATCCGGCACCGGGAACCGGACATTTCCGGGTGCCGCTCGCAAAAGGGCGCGACTTGATGCGGCAATTGCGCGGCCGCGTGTCCGGCCTTTGCCAGCCCCATTACATGTTGGATATTCCCGGCGGCCACGGCAAGTCACCGATTGGCCCAAATTATCTCACAGAATGGTCACCCAGCGAAACCTATTGGATTACCGATTACAAAGGTCAGCCACACTTCTACCCGCCGGAAGCCAGCGAACCCGGCGAAATGCGTGGCATGGACCGTGCTAGTCTGAAAAGCACGACATGATCCTCTGTGATTTGGCCATCCTTTTGGTTTGGCCGCTGTGTTTTGCCGCGCCCCTCGTCATCCGGGAGAAGTCTTGCTGAAATATCTTGCCTGCTTGATCGGTCTTATCGCTTTCGCCGCGACGGCGCCCACGCCGGGACAGGCTCACCCCAAGCCGGCGCCGGTCCCGCAACAGGAGCAGGCGCAAGGAGACGTATCCACGCAAAAACAGGGGCCGGTCCAGAAACCGCCGCCAGCCCAAGTGCAAGCTCCCGCGCAAGGCCAGCCGCAGGCTGCCGGCCAAGCGGCGCAGCCCATGGGTCCGCCAGCGCCCGCACCGCCGCCAGAACAAATGCGGGTCGGCCCCGTGCTCGACAAGCTTGGCGCGTCCCTCAAACAAATCGAAGCAAGCCTCGAACGGCATGATTTGACGGACGCCGATCTCCAGGCGCTGCGACAGCAGATCGATCCAATTTCGGCGGCGGTCGCTGATGCGCTGGATCGTCTGACGCCCCGCCTCGCCGCGATTAAGACGCGCCTCGACCAGCTTGGCCCGAAACCGGACGATTCGGCGCCGCCCGAAAGCCCGGCGGTAACAGCGGAACGCGCCGACCAGCAAAAGCTCTATAACGACGCCGACGAGCTTTTGAAACGCGCCCGCCTTCTCGCGGTGCAGGCCGATCAAACCGGCGACACTATTACGGCGCGGCGGCGCGCTCTATTCACGCGCTCATTGTTCGCGCGGGCGGCCACCATCGCGAACCCCGCACTCTGGACCGATGTCTGGTACGAAGCGCCAAGCGACACCGCCGCCATCAAAGCGCTGTTCAGCGAATGGCTCAATGGCATCAATAACCGGCTCGATGGCCAGCGCCTGCCGGTCTTCTGGGGTGGCCTGGCCCTGATCGTTTTGCTATTTCTCCCGCTTTCACGGCTCGCCCTGCGCGTCGTCGCGCGCAATCCGGACGTCCCGGAGCCAAGCCGTTTTCAGAAAATTCTCGGTGCCTGGTGGATTGCGCTCGTCATCGTGGTTCCAGCGGTTGCGATGATCCATATCATTGGCCTCATCTTCCACGCTTTCGATCTCACCAATGCGCGGTTGCAGCCTTTCATGCAGGCCTTTGGCGAGACGGTGATCCGCATCGCCGTGGCGGCTGCAATAGCGTTCGGCCTGTTTGCTCCAACACGCCCCCATTGGCGTCTGCCGCAGCTCAACGATAGGGCAGCGGCAGGCATCGTACGCATGGCGATCAGCCTTGCTTGCATCGTCTCTGTGACCCACCTTTTCGAAGCGCTCAACGATATTGTTGGGGCCTCCTTGCCGGTCGCCGTCACGATGCGCGGGCTTGCCGCCTTGCTGGGCGCGATCATACTCGGGGTCGAGTTGTGGCGCTTCGGCAGCACACTGGATACCGACGATATTTTCGGGCCAGAGGTCGCCAAGGAGAGGGGTTGGTTCGGCCTCTTGCGCCTAGTCTCTTGGGCGGTGACTTTCGCCATCGCCGTCTCGGTTCTGATTGGCTATGCGGCCTTTGGCAGTTTTCTCCTTGAACAATTTTTCTGGGTTTGCGCCGTTGCCAGCATGTTGTTCATGTCGATCGTGCTCGCCGAAGAGGCAATCGGCGCGGGCCTTGCGCCAACGACACCGATCGGGCATCGGCTGGTCACCAGCATCGGCTTCAACCGCAATTCGCTTGAGCTTACCGGCGTTCTCTTTGCCGGACTGATCAGGCTTGTGCTTTTCATTGTCGCGGCCGGTCTCGTGCTGGCACCCTGGGGGCTTCAGCGGAGCGATGTCCCGATCGATTTTGGCGCCGCCTTTTTTGGCTTCCAGGTGGGCGACGTAACGATATCGCCCTTCAACATCTTTATTGCCATCGGCCTCTTCGCGCTGGCCTTCGGCATTTTTCATGCGGTGCTGCAATGGGTCGATTCCAAGCTCTTGCCGCTTATGAATTTCGACCTCGGCCTGCGAAATTCGATCCGGACCAGTCTCAGCTATCTCGGTTTCCTCGTCGCGGCCGGCCTCGCTCTCGGCTATCTCGGCTTGAATTACGAAAAGCTCGCCCTTGTGGCCGGCGCATTATCGGTCGGTATCGGGTTCGGCCTTCAATCGATCGTGAACAATTTCGTATCAGGTCTGATCCTTCTATGGGAGCGCGCCGTCAGGGTTGGTGATTGGATCGTGGTCGGGGCCGACCAAGGATTCGTGCGGCGCATCAATGTCCGCTCGACCGAAATCGAGACTTTCGATCGTGCCCAGGTGATCATCCCGAACTCGAACCTCGTCACTGGGGTCGTCACCAATCTTGTGCGCAATGACCGGACGGGCCGGGTGGTCATCCCCCTCACCGTCGCAGCCGGCGCCGATCCGGAGAGAGTTCGCGAAGTCTTGATTGCGCTCGCCAAGGCCAATCCGCTCGTTTTGACCATTCCGGCCCCGCAAATCCTATTTACCGGAATGTCCGCCAGCGCGCTCAACTTCGATCTGCGCGTCTTCGTCGGTGACGTGGAGACCAGCGTCCGCGTTAAAAGCGACCTTAACTTTGAGATCTTTAAGCGGTTCAGGGAAGAAAGATTCTTCGACGCTCCGGCGGCGGCCACGAAGGTCGAGATCATTCATTTTGAAAACCGGGCAAGCCAAGTGGAACCCATCGAGGAATTTCCCGCGGCGAACCAGCCTAAGCGCGGCGCGCCGGGACGCTGATCCGCGCCGGGATCCCGTCATAAAGGCTTGACGAGCCATCATGCGATGGCGCTCTTTGAGCGGCCGGAGGGCTTATCAATGGCACAGAGTCTTTTAGAACGCCGCCGGATCGAAGCCCAATTCGCCAAGGCCATTTTCGACGTTCTCGCGGAGGAGACCAGCCGCGAGCGGGCGGCCGGAATTCTTGCGAAAGCGGTGATCCGGCTTGCCACGGAGGCGGGCGCGGCCTTCGCCGGACAAAGGCGTGAGCCGCCAGACAAAAAGGCGCCGGACGATCCTGCAGGGCTCTTGGCCTATGCGGAAATCTTGGCGCTCTGGCAGCAAGACGGCGCCTTGACGATCGATCTCAAGGTGAAGGAGCGCGAACGCCTGGAATTCGACGTAAAACGTTGCCGTTACGCCGAAATGTACCGCGAGCTCGGCATGGC
>PLUZ01000351.1:7353-7730 GCA_003162995.1 Methylocapsa sp.
AGACGCCTGAACGATCTCCTAGCACGGACGTTTCCGGACGCATGGAGGAGCCGTAAAAGGGCCTCAACCGGGCACTCGATATTTCTGTTGTTATAGTTAATTAATAGACTATATTAGCTTTGCTCCTTACTTGAAGGGTAAACGCTGCCGCGCGACCGTAGCACGCGGGCGATGGCGAGCGCGTATCCTCTGGGCCGCGCGCGCGACGGACGCTTAACTCACGGACGGCCGAGAAATGTCTCTGGTTGCCAACTTCGAACGCTTTCAAGCCGCCAAAACAAAGGTGGATGTCTCCGCGGCGTTTTGGGCTCGGCTGCGCCAGGAAGCCGCGGAAGCCTATTCGCAAGAGAGCGCGCTCGGGGCCCTCTTCGTCAATT
>PLUZ01000506.1 GCA_003162995.1 Methylocapsa sp.
ACTTTTTCGATCAGAACATGCTTCATTGTCTCAGCGATGCCCGAGGCATCCCGCTCGTCTTCCACCTCACGCCCGGCGAAGCGGCGGACTCGATTCAGCGAGAAAAAGCTATAGCTTCATGTCTTTTTTACTTTTGTGTACTTTCGCTCGAGTAGCAGGTGCTTTCTTCTTCAATTTGATCTGATTGTAATCAACAGCGGCATGGACGAGATTTTTTAGAGCACGCTCATTAATCTTATCACCCTCGAAAAAATCGATCGCGCGTCTCGCGTTGCCTTCGAGGCCCGCGTTGAAGAGCTTGTCAGGATCTGGGAGGCTCGCCCCGTGGGAAAAGGTAAGCTTCACCTTCCCTTTGTGGGCGTTGGCGACCGCGATGATTCCGTCGTGAGACCACACCGGGCTTCCCATCCACTTCCATTCCTCGATTATCTCCCGGTCGGCCTCAAGGATGCTCTTGCGGATGCTGGCGAACGTTTTGCCACGCCAGTCTGTGAGTTCTGCGATCAGCTGGTCAATACGTTCCGATGGACTCATTGGATCTTTATGCCTCGAATGAGGTGCGGGGGAGCACCGTTTCGACGGGGCTTGGCTTTGAAGCGTGCCGGCAGACTTCAATCTGCCCGCGCCAAGACCTGCTCCAGCTTTGCAAAGAACTGCGGCCACCCGCCCTTGGCGCCCTGGTAGGCCTGCTGCTGATCCGGCCGGAAACCCGACTGCTCCATGCGCAGGTGGGTCCCCTTGCTCGTAGGGGTGAGAGTCCAAGTGACGACACTCTCGAGACCATAGGCGCCCCACGTGTAAGACAGCGTTTTGTTCGGCTCGACTGCCAGGACCTGACAGTCGACAGCGCCCCAGTCTGCGCGAAGATTGAAACGGTGGTCCACGACAGGCTTGAAGTCGTTCTTCATGAGCCACTCCTCGATCAGGTGTGGTTGCGTGAGCGCGCGCCAGATCTTTTCCGGCGAAAAAGGTATCTCCCGTTCGACAACGACGGAGAGCGTTTCGGTCGCGGGTTCGCTCATTGGTCCATCCTTTTGAGTAGATCTTCGAGGTGGTCGAACCGGCTTTGCCAGAAGCCGGTCATTTGGCTTGTCCAGTCCATCAGCGGGGCCAAGGCGCCGAGCTGCGCGCTATAGTGCGTCTGGCGACCTTCGTGGCGGTCGCGCACCAGCCCGGCCTGCTTCAGGACCCCAAGATGCTTTGAGACGGCCGGTTGCGAGACCCCGGCCCGAGCCGTCAGAGCCCCGACCGTCTGCTCTCCTTCGCGGCACAGTCGTTCGAAGATAGCCCGCCGAGTCGGATCGGCGAGCGTTCTGAAGAGCATATCGTAAGCGTTCGGCATTTGGGATCGATAACCTATTGGCTATTGATCAACGTATAACCACTGAGCTATGTGTGAGTCAAGCGGGAACGTGGAGCGGCATAATGATCCTCGTCACAGGAGCCACCGGCCATGTAGGACGCGCCGTCGTCTGCAGGTTGGCATCACTCGGCCACGACGTGGTCGCAATGGTCCGGGACGTCCAAGCCTCAAGCAGGCGCCTGCTATCTGGAATCGTCCTGCGCGTTGCGGACTACCAACGCCACAAATGATCGCTTCCGGCCCTTCGGCATTGTGCAGAAATCAAGCAGACCGTGTGAAAACTTGGCCGAATGTGTAGATACCTAATCGCAGTTACGAATGCCGTTGTCGCACGCTTTTCCATCTTGCGTGCATCGAGCCACACATGCAGGAAATCCAGCCTTCGGTTCACATTTGATTGTACAGGTGGCCGCCTTGTCTTTTCCTCCGGCGCTTCGGAATTTTAGCGTGAAACCAGATGTCCAAAAAATTATGATACCCGTTGCCGTTACCAACAACAATATAAAAAGAACCGAAAGAACGAGGCGCGCTTTTTTGTTTGATCTCATGCCGCTTCCCCTCTTTTCAGCAAGACGCAACGGCGTTTGATCAGCCGTCCGGCGCATCGAGAGTTTCGCACCGCAGCACAAATTCTTGGAGCGATCCGCGCGAGCTGCGGCTGCTTCAAGTGCCGAGCGCGTAGAGATATTTACGCTTCGCGCTCTCCCTCTCTGTCAGCAGAAAAAAATCCTTGCGCGACAACATGATCATCCTTTTCGCCAGCAACAATGGCGGCGCGACAAGCGGCCTCTTCGCCCAGGGCGCGAAGAGCAAGGAAGAGCGTGAACACGAGGAGAGCGGCATCGTGCAGATTTTAAAAAATCACAAACCCAAAATTTAATCCTATCGCAGAATTTCGCTCGCCCCAAATCCCCGTGCCGTACCTCGCGCCGCCTTGCGAAAGTGCATTTGCGCGGAGCGTCGATCGTACCAAAACGTTTCACGTGAAACACTTTTGTCCGATTGGAGCCTGAAACCGGACAAAACTGATGGATGAAAGATCAGCCTCACTACAAACCTCGCAAACAGGCTTTTCGAGGAATCGCTCAGAATGTTTCGTTGAATGGCCGGAGATCGAGCTCATGAGTCCAAGCGCTTCTCGGCTGCCGGTGAAGTGAAAGAAAGACATCGGCGATCGCGCCAGGATCGATCAAGCCATCCTCGCCTTTGGCGCGCACGAAATCGGGAAATTTTTCGCGCGCATAGGCGCCGTCGATGACACCATCGATCACCACATGCGCAACATGGATCCCTTGCGGCCCGAATTCCCGTGCGAGACCTTGCGCGACGGCGCGCAAGGCGGCTTTGGCGGAGGCGAAGCCGGTGAAGGGAGGCCTCGCGCGCAAGGAGGCAGTCGCCCCGGTAAAAAGCAGAGTGCCTTTGCCTTTCGGCAGCATACGGCGCACAGCTTCCCGCCCGACGAGAAAACCGCCAAACGCATTTTGCCGCCAAAATGTCTCGAAATCCCCGGCTGTGAGATCCAGCAAAGGCACTGCGGCATTATTGCCGACATTGTAGACGACGAGTTCCAAATCGCCGCGCATCACGGCCTTATCAAAAAGAGCAATGACATCCTGTTCGCGTGTCGCGTCGGCGGCGATGGGCTCAGCCTGGCCGCCAGCCTGTTTGATGGCCGTTGCAACGCTCTTCAACCGCGCTTCAGTGCGTCCGGCAACGAGGACTCGGAAACCCTCCTGCGCGAAACGGTGCGCAAGCTGCGCACCGAGACCTGCTTCCGCTCCGACACCAATGACCAATGCGCTGCCTGCTGCCATGGAAATGCTCCGCCATCATCACCGATGGGCGATTTCCACGGGCATTGTCAGCAAAGTCAAGCCTTGCCGAACACGAGGATGAAATTATTGGCAGGCAGATCGAGCCGTTGTTTGAGCTTGATGCCATATTTGTTAGCGGCCTGCTCGAGATCGCGCACGTCCTTTAGCCCCCATTCGGGAACATTCGCTGCGAGAATTTCCTTGTCAAAAGCCGCGTTCGACTCGGTTGTGTAGCTGGAATCGACCTTGAACGGGCCGTAGATCGCCAGGAATCCGCTTGGTTTCAACACCCGCGCGGCAACTTGCGCGATACCATCGATGATCGAGACCGGCGCCACCTGAAACAAATTGATGACGAAGATGACATCATAGAGCTTCGTGCTTGGGTCCGGCCAGGTCTCCGGCTTTGTGAGGTCGATCTTGATGGGGTCCGCGACATTCGCGTTGCCCTGCTCGGCGCGGAGATTTTTGATCGTCTCGAATACGTCGGTGTCATAATCGGAAGGCTGAAACTGGTGCTGCTTGAAGTGAGGTGCGAAGTAATTGATGTGCGCGCCGCTGCCGCTAGCAAGTTCGAGCACCTCGCCCGTTGGCGGAAACAGCGTCTTGAATACGTCCAGGATCGGGTCCCGATTGCGCTTGCCCGCCCAGGCAACGTAGGGGCTCAACGGATAGGGATCGATGGGGGGCCTCTCGGCCGGGATAACGGTTGTCATGCTGTCCTCCTGTTTCGTCTTGTCCGAATCTGACTGAGTGCCGGGACAACGCTTAAGTTTGTGCCAGCAGCTCCTTAAGATAAACGTCGAGGAACTCATTGTATACTGGGTCGAACCCAAACAGCGCCAAGTGACCCCAAGATGAGGACACGAGATACTTCTTAGCCGGTATTTTCCAGATGACAGGGGGGATTGGACCGTCAAATTGGCTCCGCTTGGCCGTTTTGTTGCTTTCCGCTACGCCACCTATGCAGTTAAATCCTCTGCAGTTCATAACGTTCCCCAACGTAACGAAAGTGGTCGAATTGATTGTGATCAAGATGCACCTCTCCCGTGGGTTTGGCTCGAACGCATGACGACCGAATACTTCACGCGGGCGCTGGATCAGGCGTGGTCGAAATTCGGCTATGTTGGGTGCACATTCGCGTGGGCACTTGCACGAAGGAATTTAAGTCCTTTGCTTACGCATTTTTACGAGCGCGTTTCGCAGTCATGTCGCAAGCATGTCGCGCGCTTATTGCTTTGCAAAATTGCAGGCGCGCCGAGTTGCCAATCTGTTTTTAG
>PLUZ01000015.1 GCA_003162995.1 Methylocapsa sp.
GCAGATGTGCTGGCGGCGGAGATTTTAGATGGCGGTTCCGAGCTGGAGATTGGCCTTGACGCGAACGGCCGGCGCGTCACGATCCGGGAAAAGGAGCGCAACGTGATCCAAGGTGCGTTGCGGCGTCCGAGCCGCCTGCCTGATCGGCCGGTTTTCATCGTGACGGGGGGCGCACGGGGCGTCACCGCCGAATGCATGATCGCTTTGGCCAAGGCCATGCCGNNCCACCCAACACGTGACGACGCCGCTTCATCTTTTGGGCCTCGACGAAGAAGCATTGAAATCAGCCGTCCTTGCCGATATTCGCGCCAGAGGCGATGATCCTCCGCACTTGCTCCGACAGGTCGCGGCGCAATCAGCGGCGATACAAGCCAGCCAAGCGATCGACGCCACTTTGCAAGAGCTGCGGGCGCTCGGGTGTGAGGCGGTTTATGAATCCGTAGACGTCGCCAATGCCGCGGAGACGAGCGCAGCAGCCGGACGGGTCCGCCAGCATTGGGGACAAATCGACGGATTTGTTCATGGCGCCGGTCAGATCAAGGACAAGCTCATCATCCACAAATTCCTCGACCAGTTCCGCAGCGTTTTCGATACCAAGGTATTGGGCCTCAAAAACCTGCTGGACGCTACTCAGGAGGATGACCTCAAGCTGATCGTATTGTTCTCCTCGGTCGCCGGCCGTTACGGCAATTCCGGCCAATGCGATTACGCGATGGCCAATGAAGTCATGAACAAAGTGGCTCGCGCGGAAGCCGCGAGGCGGGGCGATGATTGCTTGGTCCGGTCCATTGATTGGGGGCCGTGGGATGGCGGCATGGTGACGCCTGCCTTGAAGCGCTGGTTCGCCGAGCGCGGCATAAGCACCATCGGATTGGCCCAAGGCGCCGCCGCCTTCGTGGACGAACTTCTTTCCGCTGGTCCGGAAGCGGACCAGACGGAAATTATTCTAAGCGCCAGGCGGCGGGAGGGCGACACGCCGCGCCCCGCTAGCGCACTCTAAGTTTATGGCCGACTTCGCTCCTATTGCTATTATTGGACAGGCCTGCGTTCTCCCTGGCGCGCTGACGCCTGAGCAATTATGGGAGCTCGTAGCGAAGGGGCGATCAGCGCTTGGCCCCCCGCCTGAAGGGCGGTGGCGCGCGGACATCAGCCGGCTGAAAATAACCTCTGAGGAACAGCGGGCCGGCCGCGAAGGNNGAAGGGGTCCTCACTGAGCGGGGCGGCTATGTCACGGGCTTCGCGGCGACGCGAGTTGACAGCTCTTTTTTGGCGGTCGCCGATCCTTTAGCGGGTCTTGAGCCAATGTATCATTGGCTTGTCCACGTGGGACGGGAGGCTTTGATAAGCGCGGGGCTTGGTCGAAACATCGGCCGGATGCCGCGCGCCGGAGCCATCTTTGGCAATCTCTTCTATCCGACCCAAGGATTATCGGAACTGGCCGAAATAGCTTGGCTTGGGCGCCGGGCGGAGGGCAGGACCGTCGATCAGCGCAATCGGTTCGCGTCCGGCTTTCCGATACATTTTCTCTGCCGGACCTTAGGGTTGGGGGCTGGCGGGTTCGCGCTCGACGCCGCCTGCGCCTCCTCGCTCTACGCCATTAAGTTCGCCTGCGACTGGCTCTTGGAGGGCCGCGCCGACGTGATGCTGGCGGGCGGGGTCAACGCCGGCGATTTTCTTGGACTCAATTTGGGCTTCACGGCGCTGAATGCGCTCAGCCCGACGGGACGGAGCCGGCCGTTTCACGCCGATGCCGATGGATTATTGCCAGCCGAAGGCGCTGCGGCGGTGGCGCTAAAGCGCTTGGAAGACGCCGTTGCCGCTGACGACAACATTCTCGGCGTTATTCGAGCCGTCGGTCTTTCCAACGACGGGAGAGGCGGGGGATTTCTTGCGCCATCGCCGCAGGGGCAGGTGAAGGCTCTGCGCGCGGCGCATAAACTTTCAGGAATTTCGCCTGAGCAAATCTCGCTCATAGAGTGCCATGCGACCGGAACCGCGATCGGAGACAGCGTCGAGATTCGCAGCACCGCCGCTGTTTTTGATGGCGTGGACCCGGCGCCGATCGGATCGCTCAAGTCCAACCTTGGGCATTTGACGACGGCCTCCGGCGCAGCGGCGCTCATTAAGGTGCTTATGGCGATGCGCCATCGCGTGAGACCGCCGAGCCTTAACGCGCGTCCGTTCAATGCGGCGCTGAAAGGGGCTCCTTTCCGCGTGCTTGAAGCCGCTGAGGCCTGGGAGGCGAGAAATCCGAGATGCGCCGCCGTCAGCGCTTTCGGCTTTGGCGGCAATAACGCCCATCTTATCGTGGAGGAATGGTCTCAAAGCGCCTTTTCGCCAACGCGAAAGCCACCCCGCCGTCCTATCCCCATCGCCATCATTGGCCTTGGAGTCCATGCTGGCCCATGGCGCACGGCGGCGGAGGTTGAGGAGCAATTCCTCACCGGTGCGCCATGCGGAGCCTCGCGCATCGATGCGGTCCGCCTCGCGCATGCCGGCTTGCGCGTCCCGCCGCTCTACCTCGCTCGCGCGCTGCCGCAACATGTCCTGATGCTGAGCGTAATGCTTGACGCGCTTCAGGCCGTCCCATCTTTGCCATTCTCCCGCACGGGGGTGCTGGCGGGAATGGGATGCGATCCTGACGCCGCCCGCCATTTTTTGCGCGCCAGGCTGTCTGATCTGGCGCATGAGGCGGCGGCGGATGAAGCTGGGGTCCCCAAGCTTGACGCCGCCGGGGTCGTCGGCGCCATGGGCAATATCTTGGCCAACCGGATGAATGCCCAGTTCGACATGGGCGGCTTCGGCTTCTCGGTCGCCGCCGAGGAAGCCTCCGGAATCCGTGCGCTGGAGCTCGCCATTGGAGCGCTGAGATCCGGCGAGTTGGACGCCGCCTTGGTCGGCGCGGTCGATCTCTCCGATGAGCCGGTTCATCGAGCAGCGGCGCAAGCCCTGCTTGCTCGTGACCGGCAAATCCCGGGCGATGCGGCTTGCGCCTTGGTTTTGAAGCGTCTCGATGATGCGCGGCGTGACGGTTGCGACATTATTGGCGTTCTCGATCCAGGCGCCGATATGGCGGCGGGCCTTGATTGGTCGCCATACGCACGGCGCCATCGCGAATGTTTTGGTCACGCTCACGCCGCCGATGGCCTGCTCCAGTTATGTTGCGCCGTTCTGGCCATCCGTAGGGGAGTTCTGCCGCCCCGCGGCTTGCGGGGCGCGTCGCCCTGGCTTTCCCCGGATGGAAGCAGATGCGCGACGCTAAAAATAGAGGCCCTGGGGACCGATGCGATTTCTGTTACAGTGAGGGAAGGCGATCGATGCGATAGCGCCCTTCGCGGTCCGCCAGATCGCGCGCCGATCATTTTGGCCTATGGCGGCCGGACCCTGGATGAACTCGAACAAGCGCTGTCGGAAGATGCGCCAACGCCTGCGGGCCGTCTTCCGGATGGCCCCCGNNCATCGCGCGATCGCCTTGGAGCATGTCAAGGCGAGAAGGCAGGGCAAGGCCGATGCGAAGCTATCTCCCCAGATTGTTTTTCGCTCTTCGCCTCTCGCCGGAGAGGTCGCCTTCGTCTTCACGGGAGCGGCTGCGGCCTATCCGGATATGGGCCGCGAATTGCTGCTTGCAGTCCCGTCGCTTGTCGAATCGCTGAGGAGCAAAATTCAAGGCCGTCTGGACCTGGCGAAATGGGTCTATGAGGGCGATCAGATCAGCCAAATCGATGGGTTTTCGCAACTCGTCGGCGCATCGATGCTGTGTCAGGCTCATGGCGAATTCAGTCGCTTGATCGATCTTCACCCCGCTGCCGCGATTGGCCTTTCCTCAGGCGAGACGAATGCGCNNGCGAGACATGGGTGGGTTCATCGATGAACTCGGGCGTTCCGACCTATATTCCCGTCGTCTTGGAGGCTCCTTCGACGACGTTCGAGCCTATTGGAGAAACCATGCCATTGAAGGCCGCCAATGGGCGGCCTACACGGTCCAGGCCACGCGGGAAGAGATCGAAAAAGCCGTCTTCAACGCGCCGGCGGTTCATCTTCTGATCGTCAATAGCCCCAGCGAATATGTGGTCGGCGGCGAGCAAGGCGAATGCCAGCGCATCCTGGAGCGTTTTGCCGACCGGCCGATGGCTCCGCTGCCAATGAGCCTTGCCGTTCATTGTCCCGAACTTATTGCTTGCGCCGGCCTGTGGCGCACCCTCCATCACCGCCCGACCCGCCAGCCAAGCGGGGTTNNCGAGGATGACCGCGTTGCGCTCCTGGCGCAGGCGCTCGAAACAGTCGATTTTCCCAGGACGATCCGCCGCGCCTGGGAAGACGGCGTCCGTATTTTCGTCGAGCACGGGCCGCGCGATCATTGCAGCCGTTGGATCGCGGAGACTTTGGATCAACGCGAACATCTGGCGGTCGCCTACGACGTTCTTGGCCGCTCCTCGCTAACTCAGGCTCTTGTCACAGTTGCCAACTTGGTGGCCAGCGGCGTTCGAGTGAACCTCGACTGGCTATCAAGCGCGCTGACAAATGAGGTCCACCCCGCCGACGGCTCAGCCTGCCAAGAAATCACCTTCTTGGGCCATCGCCCAGCGGTCTCCTTCGCCGCGCCGGCGATCGCAAATGTTGAGAAGACTATGCCTGCCTCCATCGAGCAAGCGGCCGCGCCGATTGAATTCAGCTACGAGATCATGGCCCCTGCGCCAACGCTCGCCCCTCCATCCGCGTTTCTTCCTCCCAAGTCGGGGGTGAGCCAAATTGGGTCAGGCATTTTACCTGATTCTCGTCGGCCGGCGGACGCAGCCGGGCGCGCGGCCCAGGCGGAAGATAGCGNNCCCGCCGTTGCCGCCAGCCCGAAAGGCCGGTTGATCCAAGCCCTTCACGAACTGATGACCGAGCAGCATTTGACGTATTTACGGCAAGCCGCAGATATGTGCGGGGCCTTCCAACAACTGCAACGAGGAGTCCTCGCGCCGGCGGCAGTCCGAAAGTCTGACGTTTCGCCGTTTGGAATTGAGCGTGCGAATGTTGAGACGTCCGCTCCGGCGCGCGCCCCTNNTCCACAAGGCCCAAGTTTCGACCGATCGCAATTAGAATGCCTCGCCTCGGGCAAGATCTCAACCGTATTTGGCGCATTATTCGAACAACAGGATCAATTTGCGCGTCAGGTGCGGCTGCCGGCGCCGCCGCTTCTTCTTGTGGATCGAGTGACCGGAATGACTGGCGAGCCGGGCTCCGGGGGAACAGGATCAATATGGACCGAGACGGACATTTATTCCTCTGCGTGGTATCTCCACGATAACCATATGCCAGCCGGGATCGCCATTGAGTCCGGGCAAGCCGATCTCCTGTTGATCTCCTGGCTGGGCGCCGACTTGCATAACCGCGGCGCCCGCGTATACCGCCTGCTCGGCTGCGAGCTTACTCTGTTTGGCGGCCTGCCCGAGGTCGGCGACACGCTGAAATTCGATATTCACGTGGATGGGCATACGCAATTGGGCGAGCTTCGGCTCTTCCATTTTCATTATGACCTGCGGATCAATGGCGACATACGCATGAGCGTGCGCAATGGGCAGGCCGGCTTTTTCACCGACGAAGAGATGACGCGGTCGGAAGGCGTTCTGTGGGAGCCAGGTCCACCGCGCGGCGCGTCGCCGCAAGAGATACAACAAGAGATACAAACAGCAGCCTCGGTTTTCCGCTGCGTTAAATCCAGATTCACAGAATCCGACGTTTTGGCCTTTTCCGAAGGCAGGATTTCAGATTGTTTCGGGCCGGGCTATGAGCTTGCCGCCTGTCACACGCGCTCGCCGCGGTTTCCGTCGGGAAAAATGCTTCTCATCGGCGAAGCGCCCGCGTTCGATCCGGCAGGTGGACCGCAGGGGCGGGGCTACCTGCGGGCGGAATGGAGAGTGAGCCCCGACGATTGGTTTTTTCAAGGGCACTTCAAAAACGATCCCTGCATGCCTGGCACGCTGATGTTCGAGGCTTGCTTGCAGGCGATGGCCCTTCAGATGACAGCAATGGGATACACGCTATCGCGGGACGGCTGGCGGTTTGAACCCGCGCCGCATCAGACCTATCGGCTTCATTGCCGCGGCCAAGTTACCCCTAAGTCGCGGTGCATTACCTATGAGGTGTTCGTAAGCGAGGCGATCGAGGGCCCAATTCCGTCGCTGACAGCCGACGTACTGGCGACGGTAGACGGCCTCAAGGCATTCCAATGTTCCGG
>PLUZ01000435.1 GCA_003162995.1 Methylocapsa sp.
GCCCTCCCCAAGAGCGCGGCATGCTGTCTTGCAGCAAAATCCGCGGCACGCCAAAACGCCAGAAATCCTCATCCGGCCGGAGGTTCGTGAAAGATGTGGGGAGTTGGGCGGGCGTCTGCGCAAACACTCGTGACAGAGGCAATCTTAGTCCTATAGAAAAGGGCCGATGGTCAATCCGCCGAAAAAGCTCCTGTTTCCACACCGGCATCTGCTCGGGATCGAGGGGCTTTCCGCCCAAGACATCGAAATTCTTCTCGATCTCGCCGAGACGGCGATCGAAGTATCGCGCCAGGTCGAAAAAAAGCGCTCGACCTTACGCGGGAGGACTCTCATCAACCTCTTTTTCGAGACCTCGACCCGGACGCAATCGTCCTTCGAGCTTGCCGGCAAACGTCTTGGCGCCGACGTCATGAACATGTCCGTGGCGACATCGAGCGTCAAGAAGGGCGAGACCTTGATCGACACGGCGGTGACGCTGAACGCGATGCGACCCGATATTATCGTCGTGCGCCATGCCCACGCCGGCGCCGTGCATCTGCTGGCGCGAAAGGTCGATTGCTCGGTCGTCAACGCCGGCGATGGCGCTCATGAACATCCAACCCAGGCGCTTCTCGATGCGCTCACGATCAGGCGCAACAAGGGCCGTATCAAAGGTCTTTCGGTCGCGATCTGCGGCGATATCCTCCACTCGCGCGTCGCGCGTTCCAATATCCTGTTGCTCTCGGCGCTCGGCGCGCGGGTGCGCGTGGTTGGACCATCGACCTTGCTGCCTCCGGGCATCGATCGCATGGGTGTCGAGGTTTTTCGCGACATGCGCGCCGGGCTCGAAGGTGCCGACATCGTGATGATGCTGCGCTTGCAGCGCGAGCGGATGCAAGGCGGCTATATTCCTTCCGCCAAGGAATATTTTCGCTTTTTCGGTCTCGACGAGGCAAAGCTAAAGNNAGCGTCGCCGATGGGGACAGGAGCCTTATCCGCGAGCAGGTCGAAATGGGGGTCGCGGTGCGGATCGCCGTATTGGAAGCCTTGGCGCAGCATTTGCCGAATGGATGAGAGCGAGTTTCCCATGAAACATACCTCCACCTCATCCATCGCCCATCAGCCCCTGGCGCTTGTCAATGCACGGTTGATCGATCCGTCCGCGTTGACCGAAACAATCGGCGGCGTCCTTATCATCGATGGCTTGATCCGCGATCTTGGCGCCGCCATTACACCGGCCAATCTTCCTCCCCATGCACGGATCATCAATTGCGGCGGCGATTGCGTGACGCCGGGCCTCATCGACATGCGGGCCTTTATCGGCGAGCCCGGCGCCGAGCACCGCGAGACGATCGCGACAGCGACCTTGGCGGCGGCGGCAGGCGGCGTGACGACGATTCTTGCCCGCCCCGATACCAATCCGCCTGTCGACGAGCCGGCGGTTGTCGATTTTCTCTTGCGCCGCGCCCGCGATACCGGCCGCGTGCGTGTGCTTCCGTCGGCGGCCTTGACAGCGGGTCTCAATGGCACGGAAATCGCTGAAATCGGCTTGTTGCAACAGGCGGGCGCCGTGGCTTTTAGCGATGGCGCGCGGTCGATCCGCAATGCGCGGGTTCTGCGCCGGGTGATGCAATATGCGCGCGATTTCGATGCTCTTGTCATCCACCACGCGGAGGACCCTGATCTTGCCGCCGAAGGAGTCATGAACGAAGGCGAGTTTGCTTCGCGCCTCGGTCTTGCCGGAACGCCGCGCGAGGCGGAAGCCATCATGCTCGATCGCGACATCAGGCTCGTCAATCTGACCGGCGCACGCTACCACGCAGCACTTGTCACGACTTCTCTGTCATTGGACATTATTGCCAAGGCGAAAGCCGATGGCTTAAACGTGACCTGCGCCACCTCGATCAACCATCTGGCCCTCAACGAAAACGACATCGGCGATTACCGCACATTTTTAAAGCTGGCGCCGCCGTTGCGGGGGGAAGACGAGCGGCGTGTTCTTGTCGCGGGCTTGGCGTCCGGCCTCATCGACGCCATCGTCTCGGACCACAACCCGCAAGATGTCGAAACCAAGCGGCTGCCGTTCACCGAGGCGGAGGATGGCGCGATTGGCTTGGAGACCATGCTTTCGGCGGGCCTGCGGCTCGTTCATTCCGGAGAAATTCCGCTCGGGCGTCTCATCGCGGCGATGACCATCCGCCCGGCCGAAATTCTTAGGTTACCGCAAGGAAGGCTCACGGTTGGCGCGCCTGCCGATCTCATCCGTTTCGACCCGGATGAACCTTTTGTCGTCGATCCGTCAAAGCTTCATTCCCGTTGCAAGAACACCCCCTTCGACGAGGCCCGCATGGAGGGCAGGGTGAAACTCACCCTGGTTGCCGGGGAGATGGTTTACGAGGCCGAATGAGAGGTGTTGGCGCGCCGGCTCAGACACTGTCCGGAACAAGTCCATTTTTGCACCATGGTAGATATGCTGTCTACTGTGACAGATCACTGTGACAAATATGCCGGATAAATCATCGTAATGTCTCTATTCAGATACACATCAACGTTAGTTACTATTACTGAAAGGAATATGCAGCAGCACACTTGACGCTCTCTGGCTGTTTCTGCACCTTCAGCAAGGTTAGAGAACTTGGAAAAGGCCTAGAAGCTCCGCGTCCAAATTAAAGAAGCCGCTCATTTGATCATTGGCAGCAATCGCGAGATCAATTGGATTCGGGCTGAGACGCGTGGCCTGTTATTACCGGCAAGGCCGCTGCGCCAAAGCAAGGGCCTAGGCATCCCGATGCTGCGGCGCATTGGTGCAGTCGATCTAAGGCGAATACAATGTTCAAAGCACTTCCGGCAGTCTCTCGAATGGCCCTGGTGGCTGCCTTTCTCTGCTCCACAAGTGCCGCCTTTGCAGTAGACGCGAACCCGGCGCCTCAGATAACGCCCGACGATTCGAACTTTTTTACGCGACTCTACCACGCCTACGCCGGCGAGTGGGGCATGCCGTCAGCGCCGGCGGACCCGAACGCGCCGCCCGGCCCGCCGAGCCGCCGCCCCTCGCCGTTCCCGCCGCAGCCGGAGAATTCGCCGCCCTATCCATTTACAGAATGGCCGGTAGGTGGCCTCAGCGTGATCGGCAGCTCGTTGCCCAACGCGGTCGATAGTCCTTTGATGAAGGCCATTGGTCCAGGGCCGGTCGGCAAGACGCTGGAGGACGAGCATATCCAGATTTATGGCTGGGTGGAGGCAGGCGGCAATGTCAGCACGGCGAAAACCGGCTACGGCGGCAACGCCCCCGCCGCCTATATGTTCACACCCAATATCGTCCAGCTCGACCAGGCCGTGATTTATGTGGAGCGTGTGCCTGATACGGTGCAGCAAGACCATATGGACTGGGGCTTTCGTGTGAGCGGGATCTATGGCGAGAACTACCGCTACAGCACAGGCTACGGCGCCTTCAGCGATCAATTATTATACCATAATCATTATGCCGGCTCCGACATGCCGATGGTCTATGGCGAACTCTATATTCCCAATGTGGCCCAAGGGTTGGTGTTTCGTGCCGGGCGCTACATCTCGGTGCCGGACATCGAGGCGCAGCTCGCGCCAAACAGTTATATGTACTCACACTCGCTGGCCTATGCGGTAGACAATTACACGAACATAGGTCTCATTGGCTCTCTCAAGCTCACCAACAATTGGATGCTACAGCTCGGCCTGAACGACGGCACGGAAACGGGGCCGTGGAACGCAACACGCATCTCGCTGATCAATCCGGTTACCGGTTATCCAGGCTATCAAGGCGCGAGAGACCCTGGTGTGCAGCCGAGCCTCACCGGCTGCGCCCAATGGCAGAACGACACTGCCTACGACGCCCTTTACCTCTGCGCGAACGCTATCAACAACGGCACGTGGGGCTACAACAACCTACAATGGTATGGCGGCACCTATTACCATAAGTTCAACGAGAACTGGCACATCGCAATCGAATCCTACTACATGTTTGAGAAGAACGTTCCCGATGTGTCGCAGGGCTATGGGGCCACGGCCTTCGCCTATGTTCCGTACAGCCGACCGAACGAAGCCGTCTGCCCAAGCGGGGAGACCCATTGCACAGCGCGGGAATGGGCTTTGGTTGCATTTCTGAACTACAAATTCTCTCCAATGGACAATCTTTCCTTACGCGGAGAATTCTATGACGACATCAACGGCCAGCGCACCGGCGTCGCGACGCGCTATAATGAATGGGCGCTAGGCTGGCAGCATTGGTTCTCGCCGCAGGTCGAGATCCGCCCCGAGATCGCTTGGTACCATTCGCTTGATAAACCGGCCTTCGACAACGGCACCAAACATGCCATTGCGATCATCTCGGGAGACGTTCTCTGGCACTTCTAGCCAAGGCCGTCCTAAGCAAGACCAACGGCCGAATGAGAGGTTTTGGCGCGCCGCTAGACCATGATCGCTTCAAGAGGAATCGCTCATGGTCTCGATCTCTTTGTTTTGCCGCATGATCTTTTCCAAAAAGTCTGCAACTTTTTGGAATCATGCACTAGGCCGTGGTCTTGCCGGCGGCCGTTGCTTGCGGCACCTCGACCAGACGTCCGCTCTTCACGTCATAGTAGTAGCCGTAAATTGGAATATGGCCGGGCACCAGCGGATGCGACCGGATTCGTTTGACATCCTCCACCACACTTGCCGCGAGATCTTTGAATGTTAGCCATTTCACGTAATGGCCATGCACGCTGCCGGGCCCATGCCCATGATCGTGCCAGCCCTTATCGTCGATCGTTGCGCCTTCAAGGCTCTGTGAGAGAAGACCGCTCATGATCTCGTCGTCGAAGAGCTGCATGCCGCAATCGGAATGATGCACGACAAACCATTCCAAAGTGCCGAGCAACTTGTAGGAAATCACCAGCGAGCGGATCGCATCGTCGCTGGCGCGCCCGCCCGCATTACGGATCACATGCGCATCGCCTTCGGAGAGACCTGCATATTTGGCCGGATCAAGACGCGCATCCATGCATGTGAGGATGGCGAATCGCCGCGCGGGCGGCAGGGCCAATTGCGATTTGGCGCCAAAACTCGAGGCATAGGCTTCATTGGCCTTCAAAACCTCCGGCAAAACCGACATTAATTCCTCCTGGGATAATTATAGAATAGATCAGCTTTATGCTGTTTTCAGATTTTATCCGTCTTGCGACAGAAGCTTAATTAGCGCGTGACCGCCGCTTGGCAAGATGGAGAGCCGGAGGAAAGGTCAAGCCCCGCTGGGCGGCTCGCTAAATTTGTTGAGAAGGTTCGGCCGTCCGCTGCGGCAAAGGATCGTCACGCCATCGCCGGGTTTTATGCACGTCGTCGGAAGCGGCCGGTCCGCCGCCCCAGTGCCGGCTTGCTCGATGGCGACGATAAAGAACGTGCCCTCGGCCTGCCGTTCGATTTCCTCAACAGTGAGGC
>PLUZ01000340.1 GCA_003162995.1 Methylocapsa sp.
TAAGAGCAGGAATAATAATAATCTAGATTGTCAGCAAAAAACCCAACAAATCCCCTTTTACTGTTATTTGTTTGTCACTAATTGATAAGTAAATGCAAGAAAATGTAAAAATAAACGGAAAGGGGAGATTAAGGTGCAGCGCTTTATAAACCGGGGCGATACCGTGCTCAAGCCGCAAAAGAAAAAGAACAAATCTGAAATAATTAGCCTCAGATTAACTCCCGAAAAAAAAGACTCATTATTACAATATGCAATCCAGGATGATCGGACTTTCTCCTCCTTAGTTAGCAAAATTCTGGGCAACTGGTTACGCGACCAGAAAAAGCAAGATGAGTGGAGATGAATTTGACAATTAGATTAAAAAAAGAAAGTATAAAAAAGCTCGCGGAGGACGGGTCCGCACATTTACGAATTACTAAAACGTATTGAACTCCTAACAAGACAAATTCATTGTAGTATTTTATCAGCATTTGTAATTCAGTGCGAAATTCATGTGTACACTAAATTCGCTAAAGGCCTGCACCGCAACGCCCTCGCTGCGACCAAATATTTTTCAAATTCCAGCGGGTCGTCCCATGAAGCTTCGGCGGCCAAGTGGAAATTTGAACGATCCGCAACGACTGGCGTGCAACCACCACGAGTCGTACAGGACGAAATACATATGCTGGCAAGGTCCTGAAAGAGATAGGCTTACGAACGAGTTTGCCGGCCGATTTTGCTCGTAGGCCAAATGTTGCTCTCTATTGACAGCGATGCAGCGACCACGCTGGCGCGCGCCCAGACAGACGTAACAGCCACCGGCACCGCCGCTCGAAAACATCACGGCGCACGAACTCCTGCCATCTTTTGGATTGGGTAGAGACTTGTAGGCGTTGGGCCTAAAATATCTCAGCAAAAGAAAAGTGGAACCTCACGATGCCGGTGAAAGCAAATCCTCTCGCCATTGTGTTTCGAGTATTGAGCGGCGCTCAGGATTCCAAATTCGTGTTCGAACCGGAGCTGCGACTCTTTCAGCTGAAGATCTGGTTGCTCAGCGACGACGATGATATTCGCTCGTTAAATGAGTCTGCTGCCCTTTTCGCCTCGATCATGCTGCGACATCGCATTCGTTTGGATCATAAACGCTCGCCCAAAGCCGCAGCATCCGAGTTGATCGACAGGGTATTCAAAAGAGAAGATTATAGAGAGCTTTATGATGCGGCTTTTCCACCGCCTCGCACTCCCTATTATCTTTCGCTCAATCCTTCGCTGAAGGGCTTGCGCTACGAATTCAAAAAGTCGCGCGATGCGATCGAATACCTCAATCAGTTGAATGAACTGCGCTTGCGACTGCACGCCACCGGGAAATGTTCATTCAGTCTGAACGAAGCTCGAGATCTAGATGCCAAACTGAAGGAAGGAAAGCGCACAAAATTCGCTCGCACCAATCTTTCGAAAGTTCGTCACGCAAGACAGACGAGGGAAGCGCTTCTCTTTGTTGCCAAGCACTACGATCTTGCCCTTCTTCAGTTTGAGACAAAACTCGTCCGGCTTTCCAAAGAGCTTCGTGAGGAGGCCGCCAATCATGAGCGCTTTAAAAACCTATTTGGTCGCGGCATCGCCGCCCTGTCAGTTCTGAAGCCAAAGGGCTTAGCCGCCCAAGAGGTACACGAGTGGACGCAATTAGACCGGATTCCGCTCGATGTAATTAAGCCATTCACCAAAGCCGAATTCAAACAAATCGGATTTTCTCCGAAGGTTCGGCGGGCCGCGGAAACAACCCGAGTTGGCAAGCGACAATTACCACTTGGTCAGGTCCGAAAGTTCTGAACCGGGTCGGTTTTTGTGCCTATTTTCAAGACCCGCAAGATGTTTAGCTTATCGTGATCTACCACCCAGCGCGGGAGATCACGATGCCTAGCTCCTTACCAAAGCCGACCAATTCTATACCTCCAGTAATCCAGCCTCGGCCAGCGTCTTCCGCAAGGGAGTCACGGCATGAAGCGGTCGATGATGAAGCGCGTCTCATCACGGAAGGTAAAGCCGCCGATCTGTTGGCGCTATCCGTAAAAACGCTTCGAAATTGGCGATTGTCCGGGTACGGCCCTCTACATCTCAAAATCGGTCGGCTGGTTCGCTATCGGTTAGGCGACCTCAAAGCGTGGCTCGCAACTTGTGAGCGCGCCTCGACAAGCGATCGAAGCGACGGCCATGCTTGAGCGCCCCTCATTGGATCTCATTGCTCCGATTTTGACAGGTCGGTCAGCCCGCCAGTGGTACGCGGACGGTGCGCCTTTTTGGAGACAGGGTAGGCGGCGAAAACCCGCAAAGAGCAGCCAACAGGCGCGAAAGGAACGCCGCAAGCTTGTGAAGGTCTTACGCCGGCATGGCAAAGGCAACGACTGCGCATTGCGATTGGCTGATATCCTCGAGAGTTGTTCGAAGGAGCATCGATGCCTGAGCGGCGCCTGCTCGGTATGTGCAAGGGCGTTCCAACGTTGGTTTGTCAGTGCCGCCAGCTCTGTCGTGATACCAAAGAAGCATTGGCACGTTCTGAGCGTTGTCTGGCGAGAGCATCGATTTGCGGAAGGCAAGCTCGATGCAAATACGATGTTTGAGCGGCTCAGACGTCACCTCCAGGTCGCTTTGAAGGCGACTAAAATTCGTCAGGCCATCGGTGGATTCGACATCAGCATGAACGAACACGAGAACGGAAAATTTGTTCCGCATTGGCGACCGCATGCCTGGATCCTTGTCGCAACGAAGAATCCAAGGAGATTGCGGAAGCACCTTAAAGAGCGGTTTCTTGCGAGCAAAAGAGTTAGACGACCATTGAGAATTGTCCGGTACGACGGTTCGCCGAAAGCACTGGCCTATGCATTGAAAACCGATTTCTCGCGGCGGGTGTCTCTTCCACGAAAAAGGATAGGCGACTCAATTATGACTCGACGCAACACACGCAATCGACCCTTGCGCGCCCCGCAAAAGGTCGAACTCGCGCTTGCACTTGATCAGGCCGGTCTCGCGGATCGGGTGTTCCAGTTCGGCAAGATCTCAATTCTCAATGATGACAGTGGGGATTCTTGATGTCGAATTCATCGACATCATAGATCCAATCAAATTCGACAACACTCGTGTCTGCAATCTTCTTGAGAAAGTTTAACAATGATGAGGAATTAGTCCAGAACCAGGAAAATGATGTGAAGCGATGGAATTTGAAAAATGATGTGAATTCTTGGAGCCCCACAAATATGGGGATCTCAAGAATCTACAAAATGATGTGAACTGCATTGAAGCTTTTGAATATGAGC
>PLUZ01000039.1:0-2246 GCA_003162995.1 Methylocapsa sp.
CTCGGAGTCCGCACCGCTGCGATTCGTAATCTTAACCTTCAAGGCACCTTGACGAATACAGGAAACCCACTCGATCTTGCGCTGACAGGGCGCGGATGGTTTCAAATCACAGGTTCCGAGGGCGGGACCCTCTATACGCGGGCGGGTTCCTTCAGCACGAATGCGACGGGCCAGATCGTGACGCAGGATGGGTTGGTCGTCAGTCCGGCGATGACTGTTCCGGCGAACGCCGTGAATGTCAACGTCAGCCAGTCGGGTCAGGTGACGGTGACCATCCCGAACCAAACCGCGCCGCAACAGATCGGCCAGCTTACATTGGCGAATTTCGCGAATGACGCCGGGCTTTTGATGTTGGGAGGCAATCTCTGTTCACAAACCGAGGCTTCTGGCGCGCCTGTCACGGGACTTCCAGGTGATCCTGGGTTTGCAACGATTAGCCAGGGGTATCTCGAAAGCTCCAATGTCGATCCGGTGCAGGAAATTACCAATCTGATCGCGGCGCAACGTGCCTATGAGATGAACTCGAAGGTCATTCAGGCGGCCTCCGACATGGCGAGCACAGTCTCGAAGAACCTGGGGTAAGACCATGCGAGGAATGCGGCTTTTTATGAATTTCGCGGTGAGGCAGGGACTGCTCGGGCTCCTTGGGTTTGGACTTATGAATTGCGAGAGCTCGCTTGTAGCAGCCGAACCCAATATGTTGCCCGTGCCAACCGTCATAATCTATCCAGGCGATGTGATTAAGGACAATAGCTTGGTTGATCGTGATTTCTCCGCTGACTTCCCAACCAGCAAATTGGCCGCGATTGATAGCCGTGCGGCGCTCGTCGGCAAGGTTGCGCGGCGCACTANNTGCCCGGATTTCCAATTCCTGCAAGCGCCGTCGGCGATCCAAAGGCGGTGGCGAATGGCGCGAAGGTTCGGCTCCTATACGAGGACGGCGCATTGGCGATAACGGCCTATGGCACCGCGCTTCAAGCAGGCAGCGTCGGGGAGATTATTTCCGTCCGGAATCTTGGCAGCGGCTTGACAGTTTCGGGAAGCGTGCAGGCGGATGGATCGGTCCGCGTCGGTGGCGGCTGATGTCGCGGCTATGGCTGGTTTTCCTACTTTGCTTGATTAGCTTTCCGGCCACCGCTTCCGTCCGTATTAAGGACATCACGACGCTACAAGGCGTGCGCGAAAATCAGATCGTTGGATATGGGCTTGTTGTCGGTCTTCAAGGCTCCGGCGACACGCTCGCCAATTCGGTTTTCACGGCGCAGTCCCTGCAATCCATGCTGGACCGGATGGGGGTTAATATTCGTGGCGTTGGCAACGCTAACGTTTTACGAACCCGTAACGTCGCAGCTGTTCTCGTAACCGCCGACTTGCCGCCATTCATCCAGCCGGGATCGCGGGTCGATGTCACGGTTTCGTCGCTTGGCGACGCCACGTCCTTGCTCGGCGGAACCTTGGTTCTCACCGCGCTTTCTGGCGTCGACGGACAGACCTATGCGATCGCCCAGGGCCAGGTTGCCGTCGCTGGCTTCTCCGTGTCAGGCCAAGCTGAGAGCGTTACACAAAATGTGGCAACAGCCGGGCGGATTCCAAATGGCGCCGTGATCGAGCGGGAGGTTCCCGGGCAATTGCGCGATATTGGATCGCTCATTTTAATCTTGAAAAATCCCGATTTCACGACTTCGGTGCGCATCGCCGATGCGATCAACGCCTATGCCGCGAGGCGCTATGGGATGCATGTGGCGCACGAAGAAGACCAGCGATCGATCCTCTTGACGCGGCCGTATCGGATCGGAACCACCCGGTTTGTCGCGGAAATCGGAGAGCTTTCCATCGAAGCCGACACGCCCGCGCGAGTCGTCATGGATTCGCGGAGCGGAACCGTCGTCATCGGCCAGGATGTCCAGATTTCCACTGTCGCCGTGACGCAAGGCAATCTCACCGTCCAGATCACCGAAACCCCGCAAGTTTCGCAGCCCAACGCTTTTGCTAGGGGTAGGACAGTGGTGACGCCGAATACTCAGATCGACACGGACCAATCGGGAGGCCCGATTTCGATTGTTAGGGGCACCAACCTCAGCACCTTGGTCAATGGCTTGAACAAAATTGGCTTAACTCCATCCGGGATAATCGCGATCCTTCAAGCGATCAAAACAGCCGGCGCTCTGCACGCCGATCTCGTCGTCCAGTGATCTGATGCCGGGCTTCCGGCAGCCTTGCACAAGCTTGTTCGATCATCCTCATGC
>PLUZ01000039.1:2289-2513 GCA_003162995.1 Methylocapsa sp.
GAGCGATTCATCTTTCAGCGATCATGGTCTCATGAGCTTCGGATCAAATGAAATCTTTTGATCTGAAACGAATGGCTCAAATTCAAAGAGTTCGAGCATGTCATTGCCGGAACGTTCTCCGGCTTTCTCGGGGCTTGCCATAGGGGATACCGCCGCCATGACTCGTCTCTCATTCTTATTCCATCCAGCGAGTATCCTTGTAGCGATTGGATTTGCTTGCGCCT
>PLUZ01000005.1:0-164 GCA_003162995.1 Methylocapsa sp.
ATCTCGCCGCGCACCCTAGCCTTTAACCCGGTGGCGGTGTCGAAGAGGGCGAATTTCAAGCTGGACGAGCCGGCGTTCAGGGTGAGAATCGATCCCACCATGCTCATACCGTCCTGCCCGCCCGGGCCATCAGCACCCCCAACGCACAGGATGCCAGGCGGGTG
>PLUZ01000005.1:230-2440 GCA_003162995.1 Methylocapsa sp.
ACGCGGCAGCCTCGTTGATCGCATTGTCAAAGCCGAGCGGGCCATCCAGCAGGCCGCCGGTGATCTGCCCGCGCTCAGCCATCTTGCATAGAGCCGCGGCATCAAGCGTCGAGGGCAGCCGGTCGCTGACGGTCTCCACCGCGGCGAGGATGGCCACGCGCGGTTCCGCAATGCCCATGACATGAGCAAAGTCGATCGCGTTCTGCACGATGCTGACCTTCTCCATCAGCGTCGGCGCAATGTTGATGGCAACGTCCGTAAGCAGCAACGGGCGCGGATAGTCCGGGATATCCATCAGATAGGCATGACTGATATGCCGCGCCGTGCGCAGACCTGTCTGCGACGCGACGACAGCGTGCATCAGCTCCTCGGTGTGCAGATCGCCCTTCATCAGCAGTGCGACTTCGCCGGAGCGAGCAAGTGCTACCGCTTGGGCCGCGGCAGCGCGGCCGTCAGGTGCATCAATCAGGCGGAGCGCGGCAATGTCCGCCCCCGCCGCCGTGGCGACCTCCTGCATGCGCGCCGCCGGCCCGATCAGGATCGGCACGATCAACCCTGCCCTTGCTGCGTCCAGGGCGGCCAGCAACGAGGCGGTATCGACCGGATGTACCACCGCTGTCGCCACCGGGGTGCCACCAGCGGCGCGGGCCAGGATGGCGGCCGTGCCATCGTGACGGCCAACCCGCACATACGGCAGCGTGACACGCTTGCGCCGAACCTTCACGTTTGGCGCCCGCGTGAAGGCGGTCCCGGTGATCACGGATTCGCCGTGTTGGTTGGCACACACGCAGTCAAGCGTTACGTCACCTTTTTCCGGCTTCTTCTCTCGCACCGTCACTGTCGCAGTGATGGTGTCGCCAATCGAAACTGGACGGCGGAAGCGCAGATCCTGGCCGAGATAGATCGTTCCCGGACCCGGCAGCTTGGTGCCGAGCACGGCGGAGATCAGCCCCGCCCCCCACATGCCTTGGATAATGATATGGTGGAACATGTCCGTTTCGGCGTAGACGGGATCGACATGCGCGGGGTTCACGTCGCCTGTGACGACCGCGAACAGGTCGATGTCGCGCTGCGTTACGGTGTGCGACGAGCTGGCCGTCTCGCCGAGGGACAGCTCGTCGAAGGTCCGGTTCTCGATGTAGGCGTCAGCGGCTTTATCCAACATCAAGGTTATCCTTCGCGTACGTAGGTTCCTGGGGCGTCGCAGAGCGGCACGAAGCCGGGCGCGCCCATGGGCGGCGGATCGACACGCCGTCCGGAGTGCCGGTACGNNTGTCCCACTCCAGCCACCAGGACCCGTCCTGAGGAGCCGTGTCGCGTTCCCATTCATCCGGACCGAGCGTGCGGGTGCCAGCGTCACGGACGCGGATGCGAAAGTGGCGGTGCGGATGGCCGGGTTTGCTGACAATGCCCGCGTTGTGACCACCGGAAGTCAGCACGAAGGTCAGCTCGCCATCGTTCAGAAGGTGCAGTTTGAACACCGAATGCCAGGGCGCGATGTGGTCGTGCTCGGTGCTCACGACGAACATCGGCAGTCTCATGTCGTCCATGGCCAGCGGGCGGCCAGCGACGCGGAAACGACCCTCCGCGAGATCATTGTGGAGGAACAATCCCCGCAGATACTCGATGTGCATTCGGGCCGGCAAGCGCGTGCCGTCGGCGTTCCAGGCCATCAGGTCGAACGGTACCTCGTGCTCGCCGAGCAAGTAGTCCCGGATCGCGTGCGACCAGATGAGGTCGTTGGAACGCAACATCTGGAACGCGCCGCCCATCTGCGCGCTACTCAGATATCCTTGTGTCTGCATGATGTCGTTGAGAAAATCGAGCTGGTCCTCGGTGATGAACAGTTGCAGCTCACCGGCCTCGGTAAAGTCGGTCTGGGCGGCGAACAGCGACAGACTGGCGAGGCGGTCGTCGTTGTCGCGTGCCATCGCGGCGGCNNAGGCAGTAGCCGGTGGCATGGATCTTCGCATCACCGCAGATCGCCTGCACCGCGTCGATCGCCGCCATCACACCCTGCGCGCGGTAATCATCGAGCGACGTGTCGCGCATCTCCGCGCCGGGATTACGCCAGGAGATCGCGAACACGGTGCGCCCCTGCGCCACCAGCCAGCGGATCAGCGAATTGCCGGGCGAGAGGTCGAGGATATAGTATTTCATGATCCAGGCGGGCACGATCAGGATCGGCTCGGCATGGACCTGTTCCGTTA
>PLUZ01000005.1:2456-3058 GCA_003162995.1 Methylocapsa sp.
TCAGATCGAGCCATTGCCGCACGGTGAAGGCAACGATACGTTGATTGTGCGGGTCGACTCCGCCCGGACTGCGTACGATGCTGTCCCACCATTCCTCGCCGAGCAGCACCGCCTGAGTGAGCAGGTCGTAGGGGCGCTGTTGCCAAGCCGGATGAGCGAATCGGCGGTCACCCGGCAACGATGCGATTGCTTTGCCTCCTCCCATCGCGGCGTGCGCAAGGCGCTGCCATTGCGCCATCGCCGTGCGCGCCAGCGCTGCTGTCTGGAACGGCGCGTTCATTGCGTGGACGGCCCAATCCGAGAACGCGAGACCGAGAGTGCTGGGCGATCGCCCGGCTGTGAAGCGGCTCTGCGAGGCGTGCAGCAAGCGATCGAGATTGGCTTCCGCACTCAGTTTCGGAGGCGACCTCGCCTCCGGTGGCCGAATATCCGGGGGCGTTATAGGCGCCAAGGTCGGCTTCGGCTTGTCCAGCATGATGAAATGTCCTTAAGATTGAGTTGTGTCAGAAAAGCTGAGACCCGGGATGGGCCCCATAGCCAACCGTCGATCTCCTGCACGTCCTGCCCGAGCAACTGTTGGGCAAGCCGAGCTACTTTGAGAT
>PLUZ01000005.1:3136-3325 GCA_003162995.1 Methylocapsa sp.
GCGTCTGAGCAAAATTGAACACACTCGCCGACGAGGCACCGAGGTCCATGATCACAAGGAATCGATGCGCGGCCGCAATCTTCTTGGAAGCGTCTTCAAAGATTCCGTCACGTTGGCGTATTGAAAACGTAACAAATCTCCTGGCACATCAAGCTCGCGCCGTAGCTACGACTTCACGCCATGTCTGCA
>PLUZ01000111.1 GCA_003162995.1 Methylocapsa sp.
TCCGCGCACCTATGCGATGATCTGCAAGGCCGACACAATCGGGGTCTTCCAGATCGAGAGCCGCGCCCAGATGGCCATGCTGCCGCGGATCAAGCCGCGCACCTTCTATGATTTGGTCATTGAGGTGGCGATCGTCCGGCCCGGCCCAATCCAGGGTGACATGGTCCATCCCTATTTGCGCCGCCGCGAGGGCAAGGAAGCCGTTGTCTATCCCAAGCCCGAGCTGGAGAAAGTGCTCGGCAAGACGCTCGGCGTTCCGTTGTTCCAAGAGCAAGCGATGAGGGTCGCGATCGAATGCGCCGGGTTCACCGCCAATGAGGCCGACCAGCTTCGGCGGTCGATGGCGACGTTCAAGTTCACCGGCGGCGTCTCGCATTTCCGCGACAAGCTGGTCGGCGGCATGGTCGCCAAGGGCTACAAACGGGAGTTCGCGGAAAAAACCTTCAGGCAGCTGGAGGGCTTCGGCAGTTACGGCTTCCCCGAAAGCCACGCGGCCTCATTCGCGCTGATCGCCTACGCTTCGTCATGGCTCAAATGCCATCACCCGGATGTGTTCTGCGCGGCGCTCCTCAACGCGCAGCCCATGGGTTTTTACGCGCCCGCCCAAATCGTCAGGGATGCTCGCGACCACGGCGTCGACGTTCGTCCCATTTGCATCAACGCCTCGCGCTGGGACTGCACGCTGGAGCCGGCCGGCGGCGAGGACCGGCTCGCCGTGCGGCTCGGCCTGCGCATGGTGCGGGGTCTCTCCAATGTGANNACTCGCCCGGCGCGAGGCGCTCTGGGCGATCAAGGCGCTGCGCGATGAACCGCTTCCTCTCTTCGCCGCCGCCTCGGCCCGCGAAGCGCAGACTGTGGCGGAAATCAACGAGCCGGCGGTTGCGCTCCGTCCGATGACGGCCGGCGGAGAGGTCGTCGAGGACTACGGCCATGTCGGGCTGTCGCTCCGCGCCCACCCTGTCTCATTCCTCCGCGAAGACCTGCATCGCAAGCGCGTTGCAACCTGCGCCGAAGCGATGCAAGCGCGCGACGGGTGCTGGCTTCGGGCCGCGGGACTTGTCCTCGTCCGGCAAATGCCCGGTTCCGCCAAGGGCGTCATGTTCATCACCATCGAAGACGAGACCGGCATCGCCAATCTCGTCATCTGGCCAAAACTCTACGAAAAGCAGCGCCGCGTCATCCTCTCCGCCGGCATGCTGGGCGTCGACGGCCGCATTCAGCGGGAAGGGGACGTCGTCCATCTCGTCGCCCAGCAGCTCACCGACCTCTCGGAGTCCCTCGCGAGCATCGGCAATCGCGAGTNNCCGCGACATCGACGTCCCGGATCTCCACCTCGATGCGATCAAGGTAAAGGCGCGGGATTTCCGGTAGGGCCGGCGTCTCTGCCGACAGCGTTTAAGCCGCCGCCTTTATCTCATCGGCGCTGACGCCGGACAATGAGGGAGCTCGACGAGCGCGCGCCTTAGGCGCCGCCCACTTGCCGTCTGTGTTTTTGACGAGGCCGCGCTTTTTCAACGCTTGAAGCGCAAAGGATACGGTACGATTGTTGATGTCTCTACCCGTGGCCTTCACGTGCTCGGCGATCGCGGCGGCCGAAAGGGCGCCATGCTCGGCGAGGACCGCGGAGATCGCGGCGCCGATCGTCTGGCGCCGCTCTGCATCTCCACTTGCCTTCGGCTTGCCCCTGACCTTCGGTCGAAGGGTTGGCTTTGGCCCTGGCTTCTGTCTTGCCTTTGGCTCCGACGTAGTTTTTGTCCGTCGCGCCGAAATCTTGTCGAGAGCCTGAAGCTCGCGCTCGGTGATGCGAAGATTGAGGATCTTCATCTCCAGTTCAGCGATCTTCGCGTGGATGCGTTCAAGTGTAGTGTCCATGATGCCTTTGCTTATGTTGATCGGGTGACGGAGAGGACGGAGAGGCTTGCAGTCCAATCAGGCCGGGATAGCTGAGCCTAGCGAGTCTGAAATAGGGAGCGCCGTCTGTAATTCAGTTATCCAGGTTGCGCTCCTTGTAGGAAACCTTCCCCAAGGGGCTCCGTTAGTTGCGTAATTGCATCTTCGAATCTACAGCGCAAAATCAGCGGCATTCCTTTTTGACAACGCCCGATAGATATAGCGTCGCGCAATGATGATCAACCCGACGCGCAATAATGGCCCATTTCCGACGCACGATAATTGAGACTCATTATGTAGGCAGTCCGGCGGTGCGCATTTCCTCCATGAGTTCTCGTGTTCGACCCTGATCGAGTTCGCCTCGGAGGAACTGACGGATCTTGGCCGACTTTGCATCGAACTGTTCGACACCGGGCAATTCAATTCGATTGTCAATTATGCTGCCGCACGGCGTTCCGCCGAGCCAATCTCGACGGCGCAAACCGAGAGCGCGGTCCATAGGCGTCAGCATCGTAGGATGACGGCCAAACAACAAATGCGCTGGTCACGGAGAGGAGAACACTTCATGCCCAAGGTGCGGACGTCCGTTATGCCTGGAAATCACTTGGGCGCATTGTTGGACCTCGGCCATGGTTCTGCAGACGATAATGTTGATTGAACCTGCCCCCGGCGCGAACACGCAATTACGCTCGCATTTTTTNNAACCGGAATTCGATGTGGCAGAACAACAGCCAATCGGGATGGCCCGTTTCAGGTGGACTCCGGCCCTTCCGTCGGCACAAGCGAACAGCGGGTGTGCGCCAATAGCCTACCTAACGGGCCGGCCGTTTGAGCCAAAATGCAAGAATTTTGCACAGCGTAGGAAATCGTTGTGGCGCAAGGGTTTTATCGCGTTTTTAGGCCACGCAGACTTGAGTGTGTCTATTTCCGAATATCGCGGGTTCGTGGATGGTCGCGATACCCCCGATACCGGACACGACGGGAGTCGTTTTTGGGCGACCGCTCGACGGCAGGAATGCGCCAGAAGCCGACATAAGCGGCATCACGCAACGCCAGAATGAACATTATTCAAAGCGCTCGTCACGGCCTTTGTCGTA
>PLUZ01000323.1 GCA_003162995.1 Methylocapsa sp.
ATAATGAACGCATGGCAGAAATCTTGGAGCAAATCATTGCAAGTGGCATGGAATCCGGCGAATTTCAGCGGGGAGATGCGACCCTTGCATCACGTCTCGTCAACACCGCTTGCGTCCGGTTCAGCCATCCGCGCCTGATCGAGGAATTTGAGCAGGAACCTGAACCGACCTCCGACCAAATCATCGGTTTTTGCCTTACGGCGCTGACCAAGCAGCCTGACTGAGCCGGCCGCAGAGACAAAGTCACATTCGCCAGGCCGCGCCGCATCGACCCGATGTGGCCTCTGCTATTTCGACCCGACCGTATTGCGGTCGACCGTATGAGGAGGCGGCGTCAGGAAGACTTCGAGTGATTTTTGACGACAGCGTAGCACTCGCACGACGCCTTTTCGAGGCCGAAGCGATCGAGAACTTGAATGGTTCCCCGATGATAGTTGATAAGGCCTTCCCTCTGCAGTGCCTGCGCCGCAAGTGTCACCGACTTGCGATTGACGCCTAATACGTCGGCCAAAAATTCATGCGTGTAGCCCAAATATCGGCCGTCGGCTCTGTCATGCATCATGAGCAGCCACCGGCAAATCCTCTGCTGGGTTGTGTGCAGGGCGTTGCACGCGACTGTCTGCTGAATCTGAGCCAGCAAGGTCTCAGAATAGCTGACGAAGAGATTGCGAATCTGTGCGCTGCGCTCGAATTCCACGTGGAGAATGTCGATCCTAACGCGAACCATGGCGCCTTGCAGCTGCACAAGACTTCGATTGAAGGAGGTGCGGCTATACATGGCGGCGAAGAGGCCGAACGCGCCTTCGCGCCCAATGTTTGCCGTCTCGATCGCCGTCCCGTCCATTAGAACCGTTAACAAAGAGATGACGGCACCATCGGGGAAATAAGCGTGGTGGAGGACGCCGCCCGCCTCGCAGATGACATCGCCAAGCTTGAATTCGACTCTCTCGAGATAGGGATCGACCCGCTTGCGGCTTTCTTTCTCAAATGCGTCCAGCAACAGATTACGTGGTGCAATACTTAGTTGCTTATTAGCCATTTACAATTCCAAATATTTAACGATGCCCGGCAGGTGCGAACGGCAAATGGGCATTGGAGGTCAGGTTGTGGCGAGAGACTTTCAGCGTGTATTTCTGTAGCAAATATAATGAATATTTCTTTTGCTTTTTGTTTGTGGTGTACGCCACAGAATGGCAGGTAGTTAATTACGGTACACTACGTGCAATGCATTGTCATCTTTATGGCAAAAATGGGATCAGATAAGACGTGTACGAGGGACATCGTTACCGAAGGCGTCGTATTTCAATGAATCAAATGGCCGTGGACTTGTGATTCCTATTGGGGCAATCAGGTGCCACGCAGCATGTCCAGTGAATGAACCTGCCGTCGCCTCTACTATTTCCGCCCGCACGTATTTTCCTGAACCGCATACGCAGGCGGTTTCAGAAAGTCGTCGAAGCGCTTCTTGACGATGGCGTAGCACTCGCACGAAGCCTTTTCGAGGCCGGGACGATCGAGAACTTGCATTTTGCCCCGGCGATAATCGATAAGACCAGCCTTCTGCAGCACCTGCGCCGCAAGTGTCACCGACTTACGATTGACGCCCAACACCTCGGCCAAAAACTCATGCGTGAACGCCAAATCTTCGCTGTCGGCCCTATCATGCATCATGAGGAGCCACCGGCAGACCTTCTGCTGAGTTGTGTGCAGGGCGTTACACGCGACTGTCTGCTGAATCTGAGCCAGCAACGTCTCGGAATAGCTGACAAAAAGATTGCGAATGTGCGCGCTGCGCTCGAATTCCAATCCCAACACTTTGATCGGGATACGAAGCAAGCCGCCCCGAAGTTGCACAAGGCATCGATTGAAAGACGTCTTGCTATACATGGCCGCAAAGAGGCCGAACGCACCTTCCCGCCCGATGTTCGCTGTCTCGATCGCCATCCCGTTCTTTAGAACCGTCAACAACGAAAGGACGGCGCCATCGGGGAAATAGGCGTGATCGAGGACGCCGCCCGCCTCGCAGATAACGTCGCCAAGCATAAAATTGATTCTCTCAAGATGAGGATCGACCCGTGCGCGGCTTTCGCAGTCAAACGCGTTCAGCAACCGGTTTTTAGGCACAACAATTGATTGTTTGTTGGGCATGACGGGCATCAAAAGTTCGTACCCCGGCGGAAAAAAGAAAACGCTGGCAAGCGGAAAAGGTTGCAGCTTATGTTTCCAAACAAGCACAAGCTAAGCATGATGAATATTGAAATATAATATTTATTGTTTGTGGTAAGCGTAACAGACAATAATTAAAAATAATTATAAATTATCAATACATCTGCTGATTATAGGTTCAGATCAATGCATTATTGCCTGTCTTTTTTCGATGATGATGGGGAGGTCCGCGATATCTGCGCGGCGGATATAGCAACCGAAGACATGGCAATTCACTGGGTGCGAATCGTAGGCGCGGCGTGGGCCAGGCATGGGTCTCGGCAATATGACTGGTCAAGAATGGAGTTGTCGTGCCAAAGGCGGTGTATCGCTCGGGCTCAAGCCGCAAGGCTCGATTCATTGCCGGTCCGTGCCCGCCAGCCGGTGGAAAGTGGCGGACGAAGGTCTCGTGCACGATCTCGCCAAAACCAGCTTCGGACCCTCACAAGATAGGAACCGCTCGCGCGGCGAAGTCAAAGACGAAGGGTGGCGCTCAAACTAATTTTTCTACTTTACAGTGGCGTATGTAACAGACAGCAGAGCAAGCTGCGCGCATATGGTCCATTTGGGTCATTCTGCCGCGTGCTGGACTTAACGGAGATGCACTATCGGCTTTCTTTTTTGGACGAAACCGGACGCGTCCGAGAGCTATGCAAGTCGGACTTCGAAACCGATTGCACCGCAATTCTGTGGATGCAGGTCGTCGGCGCGGAGCGGGCTCAGCATTCCGGCTGGTCTATGATGGAGTTGCGGTGCCGCCAGCGTTGTGTCGCGCGTGTCCAGGCTCAAGTTCTCAGGCGCGCTTGGAAATCCAGCTTGCGCTTCGCGCAAAACCTATAGTTCTCATGCCAAAGGATGAAGCCTTCCGATGCGGCATCATGGGTGCAGCATTGCTATTGGCCGCGCCAAACTCGGGGAGAGGACGGCATCGTCCTTCTCGCATACGGCGCCGTCAAGACTGGCTTCGACTCTCTTCAATATGGGGCCAGCATGCTCGCGTCTGTCTGGTCCCGCCTTGATCTCAATCAATGCAGGAGCCTTGGAGATATGTATCGAAGGCTGCCGGGCGTGTGCACCAAATGACCAATTGTCTCACGGGGGTTTTAACTGAGTGAATTTCCATCTTTCTTTTTTGGATGACGAGCGGCGCGTCAAAGAGGTGTGGGAAGCGGATTTCGAAAACGAGCACACCGCGATTTGCTGGATGTGGATGGTGGGCGGGGTGCGGGCTCTGAAGCATGACTGGTCTACCATGGAGTTGTTGTGCCGGCGGTGTAGCGCCGGCCAGGTTACAGATTGCCCAAGGGTCTCCTGTGGCACTCAAGAATGTTGTATCGCGCGAGTCCCAGCGCGAGTCCTGCAGCCAACCAGCAAAGCGGAGCGGCCGCAACCTCGCGCAAGGCCACTCATTCTCATCGTGGAACGTGACGACATCACCGCGACGTCCCACGAAAGCATAGCCCTCGATGCCGGTTTCTCGGTGGGCGCATCCTGGTCAAATTACGCGTCGGCCGGAAAGTGGCTGAGCGCCCACAGTCCCGATGCGGCAATCCTTGACGTAAAGTTGCAGGACAAATCCTGCGTCGAACTCGCGAAAAAGCTGTCGGAGCGAGAAATACCGTTCCTCGCGGTGTCCGGATATTCCGCCGGCACGCCGGGTCTTAATCGGATTTTCCGCTCTGTCCCTTGGCTGGAAAAGCCCGTCACAACCGCCGGGTTGCATTTGGCATTGCGCAGCATTCTATAGAGCGGAGAGGGGCCTCACACTTTATGGCGCGCAGTGCGCTTGAAAATATCACAGCCTAGCAGGGCGGCCGATGGTCCCAGCCGGAGCGGAAACGCCGTGCCAAGCTAACGGCAAGAATGCCGTCCTGAGGGGCCGGGCCAGAAAAAATAGCATTCCGGCCGCCGCCTCTTCTTCACTTTCCAGCATTTGCGCGTAACATGACGCTAGCCTAGGGAGCGTGGCTCCGCGATGCTGGCCGGGCTAGGCCGCCCCGCCTTGTTCGATGGTCTTGCAAGAGCCACATCATTTTGCGCCGTTTTACTTGCGTAACCATGTGCACGGAGTGCCAAGATGAGCGATGGAAGAGGTTTTGACAGGCCGGTGTATCAAGAGCCGTTGTTCGTCGAGCCCCAGTTTCCTGCCGAAGCTCTCGCTTCGGTTCGCACCCGGCGGATCGTAGCACTCGTTTTCGATCTCATTTTGGTCTCCATTCTTTCCTTTTCGCTATGGCTTGCGCTCGCCGTTTTGACCTTTGGGCTTTCCCTCCTCATCCTGCCGCCGCTATTTCCCGCCGTGGCGTTCTTTTACAATGGCCTCACGGTCTCGGGCTATCGCATGGCGACGCCTGGCATGCGTGCGATGGATTTGGAAATGCGTTTGACTGACGGCACGAGAGTGCCTTTTCTCAACGCCGCCGTGCATGCGGTGCTCTTTTACGTGAGCACGATGTTCCCGCCACTCTTTCTCGTTTCGCTTGTGAGCGCGAACAAGAGATGTCTCCATGATATGCTTGCCGGCGTGATCATTATCCGGCGGTTCCTGTGACGAAGAGGGATTTTCAGCCGGATTGTGCCGGAGACCAAAAAAGCGTGGGGCTCACACATGATCCCAAATGGGCGCAGACTTTCTTGGTAAGATCATGCGAACATAGGATAGAGTGCATGAGCGATCGAAGTTTAATCGATTATTGTTTAAAAGTTTTGCTTCCAGAAACCAAATGAAGGCCTGTTAGAAGTGACGCGAGAGCCGCGCGACGCACCGCAGTTTTATCTCACGGCGCCTTCGCCTTGCCCCTATCTGCCAGACCGGCAGGAGCGCAAGGTCTTCACTCATTTGATCGGCCGCCGTGCAGTGGCGCTGAACGACCACCTCACCCAATCTGGGTTCCGGCGTTCGCAGACCATCGCTTACCGGCCTGCTTGCGAAAATTGCCGCGCCTGCGTGTCGGTCCGCATCAAGGCCGGTGAATTCCGCCCCTCGCGGAATTTCCGGCGGATCTCTGAGCTCAATCGCGACATTGCAGGAACCGTGACGCGGCCGGAACCCACATCCGAACAATATTCGCTCTTCCGCCGCTATCTCGACGCGCGGCATGGCGACGGCGGCATGGCCGATATGACGGCCATCGACTATGCGACAATGATCGAGGACAGCCATGTCGAAACACGCCTGGTCGAATATCGACCTTTGGAGAAAAATACGGACGGAGAGCAGCCGCTGATTGCCGCGTGCCTGACCGATCTCCTCACCGACGGCCTGTCGATGGTCTATTCCTTCTATGAGCCGACGGAACAGCAGCGTTCGTTCGGCACCTATATGATCCTCGATCATATCGAACGCGCGCGCCGTCTCGGCCTGCCGCATGTCTATC
>PLUZ01000074.1:0-2992 GCA_003162995.1 Methylocapsa sp.
CGGAGCCGAAAGATCCGAACCCTCCGCCACGCCGGTGGCTGTGAGGAAGGCAGGTTAGAGGAAGCCGTGATTGTCCCGCGGCAGCGCTGATCAATTCCCCTGCTCCACTATTTTGGCAATGGGAAGCAACGCTTGGGTATAAAATGATCGAGTGGCTTTCCCATGGCTTCCTGGCTTGTAGAAAGGAGTAAGCGCGCCGCCGCTGGGTTAAATGGGATGATGCGCTGTTCCTCATCGACGGTGACAACAGCGTCCATTGCTGTCGCAAGAATGGCGGCTATACGCTCCTGGCTCTCCTGCAACGCATCCTCGGCTCGCTTGCGTTCCGTGATGTCGCGGCCCGTTCCTTTGTACTGATCCGCCTTTCCCTCGCGCCTCTGCAAAAGCCGATTGCTCCATTCCTGCCAGCGAATCGAGCCATCGGGGTCAAAGGCGCGGTGCCGATGGGTGACAACACGATTGCGTGGCGTTAATCCCGCATTGGCATTGCGAATGAAGACGCGTTCCACATCGGGGACGAGCTTATAGAGGGATATACCTAAGAGCTGAGCTGGCGTGCGCCCGAAGGCGCACGCATAGGCCGTGTTAGCAAAGGTCAAGGTCCCATCGGCGTGGAACCGGCTGACCATCTCGGTTTGGTCCTCAACGATCGAACGGTAGCAAGCCTCGCCGCAATTTCTGCTCCGCGCCTTGGCGCTGGATAATCAGCTCGAGCCGGTCGACCGCATTATGGATCACCCGACTGAGGTCATCCGGCTCGAGGCGAGATTTAGTGAGATAGTCCTGGGCACCCCTTTTTATGGCGAGAGGTCCTATATGATCATCAGCTACGTCGACCAGCATGACAACCGCGACGGTCGGTGTGGGGGATCCGGAATGAGCTGCTCCAAAACCGCAAGCCCCTCCATATCAGGCAGCCGAGTACCGAGAAGGGTGCAGGCGGGATTCATGATTCCCCGCGGGGCGCTGATGATCANNTTGCCCTTGATGCGAATCTCGATGTCTAGACGCTTATCAATGCGCTGGCATCCAAATTGATGCGCAACTCAGCGTCACGATCGGCGGCGCAGGGAGCGCGTGCAGTATTGCCAGTCAGACAAAACATGGGCCGCAAGGCCTTTGAAACGTTAAACTGCTTTACTTGTCAATCTCCTTATTTGGCCATCATTCGAATTCGTCAAAATGAAATCAACCGCTTGCCCGAGCTCGATAACGGCAAAATGACCTAAATCCGCTGAATTAACGTGATGGTGTAGACGGCGCCCGCAGCCACTGGAACAACGAGCTCAATCGCGGGTTCCTTCGCATGCCCTTAATTTCTAGCCTGATGCCAATCGTTGAGGCCGAGCGCAATTGCTGGCGACTGCCACCGGCAGTGGAACTCGGGTGCTGATGATGATCTCTTCAAGAACGGGCTTTGCCCACAACATCGACTTGTCGCGTTTCCGTCACGCCATTGACGATGAGGCTTCGGAGCTGTCGAGCTTCGCCCGCTCCTTAAGGGTGCGGACGCAAACGCGTCCGGGGGCATTTGACCGTCCAATCGATGATATGAAAAGTGCTTTGAAAGCTGCCGACGCTCCTGCGGCGGCTGAAGGGGCACTTGAAATTTGCGGGCGTCAACTGCGCCGACTTTGGTTGGACGCCGCAAGTTCCGCTGCAAACCGAAGTTATCGCTCACCCACAACGGCGCAGTTTGTTGCGACGGCAACCGGCCATTCGACCAATTTCGGCTATGAGCGCGAACTGCAGCCGACAGAGCTGGAGCAACGCTGTACCTCTTTTTTCGGCTCCGCCCCCGACGGCTGGACGGTCGATCACGCGCTGGTCTCGAGTGGTCAAGCGGCAATGGCTACGGTGTTGCATCTGCTCGGCTCGCTCAAGCCGCTCAGTGATAAAAGACCATTAAGCCTCGCGCATTTGGGGGCGTACTTTGAGACAACAGAGATCCTCGCTCTGTTTTCTTCGCTACTGAAAGTGATCGCCAGCGGGCGCGAGGCTCTCACATGCAAGTGGGAGATCTCCCCAGAGATTGTGCTTATCGAGCCGATATTCTACGATGGCAAGTTCGAAAACGTTGACATTGCGGCGTTAAGTAGAAAGCTGTACCGTGCCCGAACGAAGGCAAAAATCGTTATCTTCGACGATACGTTAATCGGCGCGGCCAATCACCCGGAAGATGATCTGAAAAAGCTGCAAGCAATTTCACCTTCCGCGGTCTTGCGTCTCAGTTCCGGACTCAAGCTGCTCCAGGGCGGGCTAGAGCTCGCGAATGTTGGAATAATTAGCATATACACTCCCGACACGGGTCCCCTGCGCGCAGCAAATATTGGCGCTGTAGTGAGAAGGATTCGTGCGCTTTTCGGATTGGGGCTTCGTCTTGCCGACGTCGCCGCGCTTGAGGCGCCGTGGTTCCTCGATCGGGATCACACGGACAAGTATCAAGACGCAGTTTTCGCCAACAATGCCCGTTTGGCGGCGGCCTTGGCCGACAGCGGGAAATTCTTTGAAAACGTTTCTCATCCCGTTTTGGACTGCGCGCGCGGTGGAGCACCATTTTGCGTCTTTGGCCTCAGGGACAAAAACCTGCAGGCATATTATCGACTGGAGAGATTGGTTAAAGAGGAATCTCAAAAGCGGAAAATACACTTCGAGCAAGGTGGAAGCTTTGGATTTAGAGGGCATCGCTTCGAGGTGGTTCGGCCGGACAACACCGCCCCCTTTCTGCGTGTTGCAATGGGGCGTCGGGCTGGTTGGTCGCTAGAGGGAATCGTCGCACTTTTGCGCGAATTATCCTGAGGTTTCAAGAGTGTCAAATTGCTTGGAATTGCGGGTCAGACTCACATTCGATGATGTTTGTGTGTGGCTTGGTGCTTTTCCAGGGTCTGCGTCACTTTCCGTGCTTGAAATTTGCTCGCAAGCTGGGCCGTATGTAAATGGAGCATGAAAAAAATAGCGAGATGGACTTTAGGGCCAGAAATTCAGGTCGAAA
>PLUZ01000074.1:3022-4567 GCA_003162995.1 Methylocapsa sp.
AAGGCATTGAAATATAGACATGCGGGCTGAGAGCGCCGCGCGCTATTGACAAGTAAAACCCACGAACGTGACAAAGCCTTCCAACCTGCTATCGCCTCCTCGCTGAACCAGACTGTCAGACCCCCGCGCTGCCGCAGGGCGGCATCATACTCCGCCCGGCTTGTCACTCGCCGCTTCGCCCGAGGGATATGATGACGGCAAGCAGCGTTGGCTTTATGCGGCATCGGAACCAAACCTCGCGACGATATGGATGCATTCCCTGTCGCCCGGGCTCCTTTCCATGCAACACGCTTCCACGCGTCCACAAAATGCTCACATTTAAGTTTCGATATGCGGCTCCTCGTGCAGAACGAGATTCAATAATGAACTGTGAACTTCGATGTGGCCATTGTAGTCAATAAAGCCCAGTTTTCGAAATTTGTTCATGAAGTAACTTACGCGGGACCGGGTCGTGCCAATCATCTCCGCAAGCGTCTCCTGGCTGACTTTTGCGATGATGGGCTCAGGTTTCCCTTCCTTGCCAAAGTTAGCCAACAGCAGGAGCAGACGGGCGAGACGTTTCTCGCTCGAATTAAACAGCTGATCGACGAGGTCTGCTTCGACGCGGATGGTTCGACTCAGAAGATGCGCGATGAACATCTCGGAGAACGCTGGTTCCTGATGGATCACGCGGACAATGGCCGCTTTTTCCAATCGCACGATGATGGAGTCCGTCATCGCCGCGACCGTCGCTATGCGTCGCGCCTGCCCAGCCAGACACCCTTCACCGAAGAAATTGTTCGTTCGAAGAATTGCGACGACGGCTTCCTTGCCTTGCTCCGAAACGACGGTGACCTTCACCTCGCCGCTCTCGATGTAGAAGACCGTATCCGCAGGGTCTCCCTGTGAAAACACGATCTGGTCCTTGTCGTAGCTGCCAATGCTCCGCCCCTCGCCAATCTTGGCGAGAAAAGATTTCGGATCGAATGACGGCCGAGGCGTTGTCACGTTCATTCGTTCTATTTGTCGATAGTGCGAGGCTTCACAGCTGTGTGCCTAAATATCGACGCCTTAGGACGATCGTCGTCAAGCTTACGTCAACCTTTCTTTACTCTTGATTGTTAGCTCATTGAACGGATGTTGTCAGTAATGTACATTACCAAATCGGTAGGGGCTCGCTTTTTATGTGTATGTTTTGGGAAGGTGAAAAGCGACGCGCGCCCGGGCCAACTGATAACATTCACAAGATGCCTCCACGAGGCCCTGCCGATTAAGTATCGTGAGTTGCTGTCGGCCGCGCGCAATCAAACCGGCACGTTCCAACTCCCCGGCAGCATTCGTGACGGTTGGCCTCTGGACACCCAGCATTTCGGCGAGCAGGTNNAAAGGCTTGGACGTAAGCAAACGTGAGACTTCGGAAGAATGGCATCGACCCCATGGCCCGCGTGAACGCCGCGCGCGACATCTTTGCCGCGCTCCCCGGAATCTGGACGAGAAGCCGGACGGAGGAAATCTTGGCACCGAAGACGGCTTGGATAGCTGTGCAACCCTCCCTGCCGATAGTTG
>PLUZ01000188.1 GCA_003162995.1 Methylocapsa sp.
AATTAATTCCAGTTTGACGCGCCCTGACGCAACTCACGGGGGAGCGGGAAGAATACGCTTTCGTCGGCCGTCGATACAGTCTCGACATGCAATTCGAAACGCTTAGCGAAAGCGTCCATGATTTCCTCGACGAGAATTTCCGGCGCCGAGGCACCCGCCGTGATTCCGAGCGTGGAAATCGTGCTGAACAAATCCCATTCGACGTCCTCGGCGCGCAAGACGAGACGGGCGAGCTTGCACCCGGAGCGCTCGGCCACTTCCTTCAACCTTTGCGAATTCGACGAGTTGGAAGAGCCGACGACAAGCAAGGCATCGACAATCGGCGCCACACGCTTGACCGCCTCCTGCCGGTTGGTCGTCGCGTAGCAAATGTCCTCCCGGTGCGGCCCAACGATATTGGGGAACCGCCGCGTCAAAGCGGCGACCATCGAGCGCGTGTCATCGACCGACAAGGTGGTCTGGGTAACATAGGCCAGATTATTCTCGTCCTTTGGCGCTAGATTAGCGACATCCTCCGGGGTCTGAACCAAGACGATCGAATTATTTGGCAATTGTCCCAATGTGCCGACAACTTCCGGATGTCCGGCATGGCCGACAAGGAGAACCTGGCGGCCTTGCTTATGATGCAGTTCGGCCTCGCGGTGGACCTTGGTGACCAGCGGGCAAGTCGCGTCGATGGCGAGGATATTGCGCGCTTTGGCATCCTTTGGAATCGATTTCGGCACGCCATGCGCGGAAAAGATAACCGGTTTCGTCGTATCTTCCACCTCGTCGAGCTCCTCGACGAAAATCGCGCCCTTGGCCTTCAGCCCTTCGACGACATATTTGTTGTGCACGATCTCATGACGGACATAGACTGGCGCACCGTGAATACGGAGCGCCTCCTCGACGGCATCGATGGCGCGCACGACGCCCGCGCAGAAACCGCGCGGCGCACAGAGAAGAACATGGAGCTTTGGCTTGACGGTCATGCGGCGATGGGCCCAGGCTTCAATTCGTTTAGGAGTTCGACGGTTCGCGTGTCAAGTGCAGCTCGCGATTCCCGCTTGCCATAAACCTTCGTGGCATAGATGCAATTAACATAATGCGGAAAGACCGCGGGAAAATATGTCAATTTTTAAAAACATTCATCGCCGCGCCATGAAAAAAGCGCTCAGCATGGCGGCGGCCTCGCTGGCCCGGATCCCGCCATAGATATCCGGCGCATGATGGCAGGTGGGTTGCGCGAAAAAACGCGCGCCATGTTCAACCCCGCCGCCCTTTGGATCGAGCGCGGCGAAATAGAGTCGGCGCAGACGCGCGAAGGAAATCGCCGCAGCGCACATGGCGCAAGGCTCCAGCGTCACATAGATATCGCAGCCGGAGAGTCTTTCGGACGCCTCGGCGCGGCACGCCTGTTGAATCGCCAGAATTTCCGCATGCGCCGTCGGATCCTTGGCTTGCAGAGTCTGATTGCCCGCACGGGAGATGATCTTGCCATCGCGCACGATCACGGCGCCGACCGGAACCTCTCCGCGCTCCATAGCGGCGCGCGCTTCAAAAAACGCGCAAGACATGGGATCAGTTTCCATGGGATCGCTTTTCCAAAGGTGCGCTTTTCACGTGCCGCATCGCCTCCCCTGGCTCGAACCGTGGCCCTTTAGACACCAGCGTGTTTGTTGATGCCATGGGATCAAACGCCTTTGTTCCCTTTTTCGCCAATAGTCTGCTATCAGGGTTTATGCGCGAACATCCAGGAAAAGAGCATTCTCGCCGCCGTGAACCGGCCCGGTCTCCGGCTGGCGCAAAGGCGCGGCCGGATCACCCCAAAAAGCCGCGAGACCGCAAGCCCGCCAAGAATGAATTTCCGGACGCGCGTGTGGCCAATCCTCGCCTGCCTTTAAGCCACAAACCCGCGCCCGGCAATGGCGGTGAACGAAAGCCAAATCCCACGGAAGAGGCGCGAGCGGACGCGGAGGGCACCGGCGCACGCATCGCCAAGGTCATGGCACGGGCGGGGCTCTGCTCCCGCCGCGAGGCGGAAAGCTGGATCGGCGAAGGACGCGTCGCCTTGAACGGCGTGGCGCTTACGAACCCGGCCGTCAACGTCCGGCCCGACGACAAAATCACCATCGACGGCGAGCCCCTCGTCCACCGCGCCCGGACGCGGCTTTTTTTGTTCCATAAGCCGCGCGGCCTCGTCACGACCGCGCATGACCCAGAGGGCCGGCCGACGGTTTTTGATTATCTGCGCGAGCATTGGCCAGACGGCCCGCGCGTCGTCAGCATCGGCCGGCTCGACATCAATACGGAAGGATTGCTGCTGCTCACCAATGACGGCGGCCTCGCGCGTGTCCTCGAACTGCCTTCGACCGGCTGGGTCCGGCGTTACCGGGTCCGCGCGAATGGTGCAACCGATCAGGCCGTTCTCGATCGTCTCCGCCAAGGTCTGACGCTGGATGGCGTGCATTACGCTGGCATCGAGGCAACGCTCGATCGCGTGCAAGGCGCCAATAGCTGGGTGACGGTTGCGTTGCGCGAAGGCAAAAACCGCGAGATCAAACGCGTGTTCGAGCATCTTGGTCTTTACGTCAACCGCTTGATCAGGCTTTCCTTCGGACCTTTCCAGCTTGGCGAAATCGCCGAGGGGGCGATCGAGGAGGTCCGCACGCGCGTGATTCGCGATCAGCTGGGGCCGACGCTCGCGGAAGCGGCCGGCGCGGATTTTACGAGCCCGCTTGAAAATGAAAACGAAGCGGCTGAAGTCGTCGAGGCGATCACCCCCCGCGAGCCCAGGGCTGGAAGCGGTCCGCGCCACGGAACCAGGCCACGCCAGACGCGAAGCCCTCGAGAGGGAAAACCGCCTGCGCGCGAGCCCCAATTCGAAAAAAAAGCCGAAGCGAAGGTCAAACCGGCGCCGCGGCCGCGCAAACATGTTTCCGCGTTGCGCGCCGAGGAAAGCGAGACGCGCGGTCCACGCAAGCGGGTCGAGCGCCGCGAGACGGCCGATCGTGCCGGACGGACAGTTTATGTCGAACGGCTTGTCACCACCGGAACCACGAACAAAAAGCAAGACAAAACCCAAACAAAGCGGCCGGGCAAAGGTAAGCCATTGGCCACGCGCGGCGGCCGGAGTTTCGGTGAAGAAAGCGTGGCCAGAACCGGCCGGCACGGATCAAAACCTTCGACGGCGCCTCGCGCATCAGGTCCGAAAAGCAAGCCGGGGCGGGGCCACGCCGGTGGCGGCCGCCCTGCCCCGCCTAGCCAAACACCTCGCCGTCCGCGCGGAAAATCGTGATCTTTCATGCGCATTANNCCGGCGGCAGGTTGAGAGGCCGGACCTTGCAAGGCCCTCGGTCAAACGCGATCCGGCCGACATCGGACCGCTTGCGGGAAACGCTCTTCAACATTCTCGCGCATTCCTATGATAACCCGGCCGAAGGCGCCCGGGCTATCGATCTTTTCGCGGGCACCGGCGCCATGGGAATCGAGGCTTTGTCACGCGGCGCGCGCTTTGCTCTTTTCGTCGACGAGCGCGCCGAGTCCTGCGCAATCATCCGCGCCAATGTCGAGGCGCTTGGCCTCACCGAGGCGGCCCGCATTCTGCGCCGCGACGCACGCAAGCTTGGAGTGGCGCCGGAGCAGGAGAGGTTCAACCTTGTCTTTCTCGATCCGCCCTACAATAAGGGTTTCGTTGCGCCAGCACTCAAAGCCTTGCGCGACGGAGGCTGGCTCGACAAGCACGCGCTTGTGGTCATCGAGGAGAGCGCTGGCGCTGGCGTGGATTTGCCGGAAGGTTTTGTTTCTCTCGAAACGCGCCGCTTCGCCGACACGCAGGCGGTGTTCGCGACTTTTGATTAGACCACGGACACAACGCCCGTGGCCTCTTCGCCAGCATTCACTCACTGAGTTCAAGGCATCAGAACCTTGTTGATGACATGAATGACGCCATTCGATTGAAGAACATCAGCGATCGTGATGCGCGCGGTGTGGCCTTTCGAATCTGTGATGTCGAAAGCCCTGCCCTTTTCCGTGATCGTTAGCGGCTCGCCTTGAACCGTCGTAAAGGTTGCCTGTCCACCAGCCTCCTTCACGGCGTTCTTCAGATCGGCCGTGGTCAGATGCCCCGGCACAACGTGATAGGTCAGGACCGTCGTAAGCTGACCCTTGTTCTCGGGTTTCAGCAAAGACTCGACCGTGCCAGGAGGAAGCTGCGCGAACGCCTCGTTGGTCGGAGCGAAAACCGTGAAGGGTCCAGGGCCTTGCAAAGTGTCGACGAGACCCGCCGCCTTCACTGCCGCGACGAGCGTCGTGTTGTCCTTCGAGTTCACGGCATTTTGAATGATGTTCTTGCTCGGATACATGGCCGCGCCGCCGACCATTTTGGTCATTTCGGCGGAAGCGACACCGGACATGCTCGCGGCCGCAAGGAAAACTGTCGCGGCAAGCGTTTTGCGGTTGAAGTTCATGACATGCTCCTTTCGAGATCACCGGCTTCAATGTCCGGTATGCTGATCTTTACGGGAGCCCTGGCCAAAAAGTTTCAAGCGCGCTTCAAAGTGGTCTTCAATGCCCGCCAGCCGATATCGCGGCGGTAAAATCCACCCGGCCAGTCGATCATGTCGATCGCCGCATAAGCGCGGGCGCGCGCCTCCGCCACATCGGCGCCTATACCCGTGACATTGAGGACGCGGCCGCCATCGGCGACGAGTTTTTCCGCTTCGCGTTTCGTCCCGGCATGGGTGATCATAACGAAGGGCATGGCCTCGGCACGCGCAAGCCCAAGAATTTCGCTTCCCCGGAGCGGGGCGCCTGGATAGCCCTTGGCGGCTAGAACGACGCTGAGCGCGGTCA
>PLUZ01000078.1 GCA_003162995.1 Methylocapsa sp.
TGGCTTCTCGATATCTGGACCATGGCGCCTACCCCGGCAAAGTCGAAACAGCTCCGCAAGACCAGTGTTGAGCAGCTGCTCAAGCGGAATCGCATCCGGCGCATCGACGCCGAAACCGTTTTGCGCACGTTGCGCCAACCTGCCATCAAGGTGGCCGAAGGGGTTACGGAAGCTGCAACTATCCACATTCGCTCCCTCATCACCCGTCTGCGCGTCGTCAATCGCGAGCTTCGCGACGCCACTCACAAACTTGATGAGTTATGTGCCGGGCTGGATGAGGCGCCCCCGGCGGCCGCCGAGCATGGTGGCGAACAGCATGATATAAAGATACTGAAGTCCATGCCGGGAATCGGCAGGATCAATCTTGCCATATTGCTTGCCGAGGCTTCCGGGCCTCTCAGTCGCCGCGATTACCAGGCGCTCAGGACTTTGTCGGGCGTCGCGCCCGTGACGAAGCAAAGCGGCAAGTCCCGCGTGGTCGTCAGGCGCTACGCCGCACACGTCCGTCTGCGTGATGCAGTCTATCATTGGGCGCGCGTTGCAACCCAACACGATCCCAAGAGCCACAGCCGCTATGTCGCTTTGCGCCAGCGGGGCCATTCCCACGGTCGTGCCATTCGAGGCGTCGCTGACAGGCTACTTGCTCTCGCCTACACCCTCTTGCAGCGCCAAACGGTGTTTGATCCCAACTTCGGCACGCCGGAGGTCACCTGAACTTACCGCAGTCCCTTAGTTCGATCAGAGCCGACGTCCCTTCGTCCCGACCTGCCCATCGGCAGAGCGCCGCGCGCAAGCGCTGTCCAGGATGCCGCGAAGCGACACCGGCGCGCAGCGTCCTGGACGGCGCGAGAACGGTGCTATTCTTTGTTAGTCGGGAAACTCAGTCCACCCTGGCCCGCTTGGCGGGGTTACCGCCCCGCCAGATTCGTCCTTGACCATTGGTAGGAAGTCCGGTTCCCGCGCAAAGAGCTTCCACACATGCCAGGGTCTTTGACCACGCCGGGTCGGACGGTCGCTCGCAATAGCGCGCCCGTCCATATTGCCTTCCGTGAGACTGACAACGTCGGCACCCGAAACTTTCAAGCTTTCGCGGCTCCATGGCTGGCCTATGCGCTCCCCTGCCGACGCTTCGCCGTCATCCTCGCGGATGCCGACGCACGGCTCGGGGCCAATGCGGATTGCTACTCCTTCATTGCAGTGGACTTTCACCACCTACTCTTTGCCGGTTTCTACCGGCGCACCAGTCTACAAGATTTTCGCAACAGCACTTACGAACTTGATATCATTGTGATTATGGTTGAAATCGACCCTGCCGCTTGCCGCCGTTGGTTGATCCCGGAAGATCATAGCTGAGTGTTGTCCGAGCCTATCTAGAGCACTCGTAAACAGCTAGAGTGATCAGATATGGCTTTCCTTCCCGCCCACGAGGCAACATCAATGGCACCGCCAGCCCCGATCAACGCAGGCGTCATATATACATGTTCGATGCACCCACAGATACGTCAGGTGGGGCCGGGCAATTGCCCCATCTGCGGAATGACGCTGGAGCCGGTCAAGGCGACGGCAGATGTCGGCGAAAACCGTGAACTCGTGGACATGACCCGGCGGTTCTGGATCGGGCTGGCTCTCACGTTGCCGGTCTTCATCCTGGAAATGGGAGGCCATATTCCCGCGCTTGGCCTCGATGATCTCGTCCCGCCGCGCATCTCAACCTGGATTCAATTCGCACTGTCCACGCCGGTCGTGTTGTGGGCGGGATGGCCCTTCTTCGAACGCGCCTGGGCGTCGGTCGTGCATCGCAGCCTGAACATGTTCAGCCTAATCGCCCTCGGGACGGGTGCCGCCTACCTCTATAGCGTCTTTGCGACTTTTGCGACGGGCATGTTCCCCGCCGGGTTTCGGGAGATGGGTGGCACCGTTGCCGTTTATTTCGAAGCCGCCGCCGTCATCACCGTTCTTGTATTGTTAGGCCAGGTGCTGGAATTGCGCGCACGCGCGCAGACCGGTGGCGCGATCCGCGCCTTGCTTAAACTGGCTCCCAAAACAGCGCGCCGCCTGAAGCCCGGAGGCGACGACGAGGAAGTGGCGCTTGAACTGGTTCAGGCTGGCGATCGTCTCCGCGTACGGCCCGGCGACGGCGTGCCGGTCGATGGCGAAGTGCTGGAGGGCAAGGGAGCCGTGGATGAGTCCATGGTCACCGGCGAGTCGATGCCGGTCGAAAAGGCGGCGGCTGCCAAAGTGATCGGCGGCACGATCAACGGGACGGGCGCGCTCGTGATCACCGCCGAGAAGATCGGCGCCGATACCATGCTTTCTCGCATCGTGCACATGGTCGCCGAAGCGCAGCGTAGCCGGGCACCCATCCAACGTCTCGTCGATGTTGTTGCCGCCTGGTTTGTTCCGGCGGTAATGGCCTCGGCAGCCCTCGCGTTCGCGGCCTGGATGATCTGGGCGCCAGCACCGGCGCTGGGTTTGGCGGTAGTTGCCGCCGTGTCGGTGCTCATCATTGCGTGCCCGTGCGC
>PLUZ01000234.1:0-3314 GCA_003162995.1 Methylocapsa sp.
CTAGGCGTGACGAAAGGAACGCCTATGGACCACTATCACCCTGCACTCTTCTCCTTGTCGTATATCCATGCATTCATGAGGTCCCAGGCCACCGCGAGAACGACCGGGCCGACAAACAGACCGGCGAACCCATACGTAATAACGCCGCCAACGACTCCGATGAACGTCACCACCCTCGGGGTCGACCCGCTCGATAGGACAAAGGGTTTCAAGAAATTATCGATGAAACTGACGATCGCCATGCAAGCCGTCAAGGCCAGAGCGGGCCCCGTCGTCAATGTGGTCCAACTCCATACGACGACCGGAGCCACGATGAGCATCGGGCCGATTTGAATGATCCCGAGCACCAAAATGGCGAGCGTCAAAAGGCTGGCGCCGGGAATCCCGGCGAACGACATTCCGATTCCGCCGATAACCGCTTGCAATACGGAAATGCCGATCACACCGCGCGACACGGCGCGTATGGTCGCGCCGGCAAGTTCCACGAACTTCTCGCCGTAAGCCTTGTCGATCCTAAGCGCGAGCCTCTTTGTTGCCACAACCAGCTGTGGTCCCGGAGAAAACAAAAATCCCGCGATGATCACGGAGGCGAGGAACTTCAGCATCCCCGTGCCGGCGCTGCTCACCGTGTCAAGCAAGATTTCACCGAGCAGCTGTAACTGAGGGAGGAGGCTGGTGAGCGCACTGCGCACATTGGTCGATGCGAGCGACCAAAAGTCATAGATCTCTTGCCCGACAAGCGGCCAATTCTTGATGGTCTCCGAAGGTGGTGGAATCAATTTTCCTGAGTCGAGCTGTTGAATTAAGGTTTTCAAGCCATCGACCAGGCCCAATCCCAGCCAAGTTACAGGTCCGATGACCACCAACAGCCCCAGTATCGTAATCAATGCCGCCGCCAACCTGCGCCGGCCTCCGAATAAGGCCGCAAGCCAATCGAAACCCGGGTAAAGCGCGACGGTCAGCACGACGCTCCAGACGATGAAGGGCAAGAAGGGACTGATAAGGATGAAGGTCCAGTAAACAAGAAAGCCGATAAAACTGACGTGAATCGCGATTTCGACAAACGTCGCGTTGAGCTGGCGATAATTGAACGATTCTCGGGGCTCTTCGGTCACTGATCTCTTCCGGATATGGCGGCCCGCGCGCGGCGTCCACGGCGAGCGGCGGCGCTTGCCGTCATGCGCGTCTTATTGTCCATTACCTCGCGGATTGCTAGTGCACGAGATCTTAAGAGCTCCCGGCATTCCGGACAAGATCATGCGTCAAATCAAAGAGATATAATGAACCGTCGTTTCGAATGAAAATCTTCCAGCTCCCCTGCGCTTGTTCCAAATGGAATCACCCTGATCAGAGCCTCAATATGCGGATAACTCACTGATAATATTGGTTAAACTATCTTCATTTCCGCAGATTTGTGCTTCACCTGAGGATCGCAAGGTTAAAACACCTTTAACCGCACCTTGGTAATTTGCGGCAATCGCGCTGGTGTCGCATGTCAAAACCCTGTCGTATTCGTACGAACTTCATCGCGAAATCGGGTTTTGCTTTCGAAGATCGCATTCTCATCGCCGGCGCAGCCGGCGGAAGGACCAAGCAAAAATGGCGGTGGTGGGACGGCGGCGGGAGCGAATGCGGACAACCACGGATTTTTCAACCCTCGGTCATATTCCAGAGTCGCTGCGCGCCTTTGCCATGCGTCGTGGTGCCGAACTTGCCGGCCTCGGCCTGATCGGCGCGACGGTTGCGATTGCCTTGGCTCTCTCTTCCTGGTCGGTTGAAGACCCGAGCTTCAACCATGCGGCTCCGGGGCCGGTGCATAATCTTCTCGGCGCGCCAGGGGCCGTTGCCGCCGATCTTATCATGCAAATGCTCGGCATTTCGGCAATCGCGTTTCTGGCGCCGGTCTGCCTTTGGGGATGGCGGCTCATCGGCGCGCGGCGTCTTGAACGGGTAACCGCCCGGCTGGGGCTGTGGATCGCTGGGGGGTTCCTTTCGGCGGGGCTCGCCTCGCTGCTGCCGGTTACCACCCGCTGGCCTTTGCCGACCGGCCTTGGCGGCGTCGTCGGCGATGCCATTCTCGCGGTTCCGAACCGGCTGCTCGCCGGACACGGAGCTGGAATGCTTGTGTTTGCCGCCATTCTGGCCGGCGGCGCGATTCTCTGCCTGTCGGCCTGCATCGGTCTGCGCGACTACCCGCAAGATGATTTGGGCGAGGACGGGAATGACCCAATGCCAGACCGGCGCCATGCGCCGGCACCGGAGGACCCTGACGCGGCTGGCGAGCCTGGCGCCGCGCTTATATTACTCGGAGCCCTCATTCATGCCGGTCTCAGTCTCAAAGCCGCCATGGCCCGCCAAATCGCGCGCCGGCGTGCTTCGCAAGCGGGATCGCAGCGCGTGGCGGCGCGCGAACAGGAGGGCTTCTTCGAGCGGCCGCTCGATCTCGCCGTGGAGCCGCTGCAATGGCCGCGATCCGAGCAAGCGGACTCCACTTTCGATCCCAGCGCCTACGCGCCACCTGCCACCCGCGAGGCAAGCGGGATCCCCCCAGGGCAAAAGCAGGACATAACTATGTATGCGCCTCGCCGTGTCATCGCACCGGCCGCGTCCGCATTGAAGCCCGGATCTCGCGCGCTCAAGGAGTCGCAGCCCTCATTGCTCGACAGGCTGGCGCGGCACGACTATGTATTTCCACCGCTGCATATCCTCGCCGAGCCGAAGAATTCGGCCGCGAACAAGGTTTCCGAGGACTCGCTTGGCCAGAACGCCAGATTGCTTGAAGGCGTGCTTGAGGATTTCGGCGTCAAAGGCGAGATCGTCCATGTGCGGCCGGGTCCGGTGGTCACGCTTTATGAGCTTGAGCCCGCACCTGGCATCAAATCCTCGCGGGTCATCGGTCTTGCCGACGATATCGCACGCTCCATGTCGGCTCTCTCGGCCCGCGTCGCCGTCGTTCAGGGGCGCAATGCAATTGGCATCGAATTGCCGAACCAGCGCCGCGAGACCGTCTATCTACGCGAATTGCTGGGTTCCCAGGATTTCGAGAAAACCAAACACCGGCTGGCGATCGCGCTTGGCAAGACGATCGGCGGCGAACCGATTATCGTCGATCTCGCGCGCATGCCGCATCTTCTCGTCGCGGGCACGACGGGGTCGGGCAAATCGGTTGCCATCAATACCATGATCTTGTCGCTGCTCTACCGGCTCAAGCCGCAGGAATGCCGCCTCATCATGGTCGATCCGAAAATGCTCGAATTGTCGGTCTATGACGGCATTCCGCACCTTTTGACCCCGGTCGTGACCGATCCGAAGAA
>PLUZ01000234.1:3324-4802 GCA_003162995.1 Methylocapsa sp.
CAGACCGGCTATGATCGCGAGACCGGCGAAGCGATCTATGAACAGGAGACGATGGAACTTTCGGCTTTGCCCGTCATCGTGGTGATCGTCGACGAAATGGCCGATCTCATGATGGTCGCGGGCAAGGACATCGAAGGCGCGATCCAGCGGCTCGCCCAGATGGCGCGCGCCGCTGGCATTCACCTCATCATGGCAACGCAGAGGCCCTCCGTCGATGTCATCACCGGCACGATCAAGGCGAATTTCCCGACCCGTATTTCGTTTCAGGTGACCTCCAAAATTGACAGCCGCACGATTTTAGGCGAGCAAGGCGCCGAACAGCTGCTTGGCCAAGGCGACATGCTTTACATGGCGGGAGGCGGGCGCATATCGCGCGTGCACGGGCCTTTCGTCGCCGACGGCGAGGTCGAAAAGATCGTCGCGCATCTAAAGACTCAAGGGCAGCCGGAATATCTCGACGCGATCACCAACGAGGACGATGCCGGGGAGGCAGAGGACGCCGACGGGCCGGCGCCAGGCAGCATGGACGCCGAGGAAGCCGGCGATCTCTACGACCGCGCCGTCAATATCGTTCTCCGCGACAAGAAATGCTCGACAAGCTACATCCAGCGCCGCCTGTCTGTCGGCTATAATAAAGCCGCCTCCCTAGTCGAGCGGATGGAGCAGGAAGGCGTCGTGGGTGCGCCCAATCATTCCGGAAAAAGGGCGATTTTGGTTGGCGGCGGCATCGACCGCGGTGCTTTCGATGTGGCGGCCGAGGGGTGATGCGGCGCAACAGCCGCATTATTCCCCGCAGCCGCAAGATGCGGCCATCCCGCTATTCGTAAAAATCAGTACGACAGCGTCTTCACCTGGCTTCCCAAAAAGAACCGCAGCATTTCCCGCGAAGCATCGGGTCCATGCTGATCCGTGTATGACCCCTCCGGCCTGCCGCCGGACCAAGCGTGCCCAAGTCCGTCGATGGACCAGTATTCCACATGGGGAACGCCACGCGCATCTGCGATCACGGTGCGCTTGTAAGCGCGGCCTCCCGCGGATCCCTCTTGTTGCGTCTCCCGGGGCGGGCCGGTGAGGCCTGCGCGAGCATCAGCTAAAATAACCTCGGCATTCGACGGATGCACCGTTTGATCGGCCGCACCATGAAAGACAATGGTGCGGCCGTGGCCATTCGTGCTCTTGTGATGGCGCTTCCCTTGCGCTGGCGCGACCGGACGCGAGCCGCCGCGCATGGCGGCAAAGGCGGAAGCCATGTCGGAGGCGGACCCATAGGCGAGGCCGGAATGGATCGCCGTCGCGGCATAAAGTTCAGGATAGGTAGCGCTCATGATCGCGGCCATGGCGCCCCCGGCGGAGAGGCCCGCCACATAGACCCGCCTGGAATCGATCTCGAACTCCGTCATAATGGTGCGTGTAATCCCGGCGATGATGCTGGGCTCCCCTGTGCCGCGCTGCTGGTCCTCTGGCTTGAACCAGTTCCA
>PLUZ01000439.1:0-2919 GCA_003162995.1 Methylocapsa sp.
AATAAAATTCCAATTGATATGAGCCGTTTCGGTAGCTTGCAGCCGCGGAGTAATAAGTTTGGCGACGCTATGCTGATTCACATAATTATCGCGGTTTGGAGCGAAAAATATATCGGATTGATGCGCGACTACGCACTTCCAACCCTCCTCTATGCAAACAACCTAGGCTCCGTCACAAGAAAGCATAAATGTGTTTTAGTTCTGTATTGTAAGGAGGAAGAAGAAGAAGAAATAAACAAAATCCCTACACTTGAGCTTATTCGAAAGCTCTGCGAGGTAGAGATAGTCCATATCGATCCTGAAAACGCTCCGAATGCTTATATTGCAATGGCTCGCGCCCATCACCATGCTGCAGTCAGAGCGAAACAACGCGCGGCTAAGGTGATCTTCTACTGTCCAGATGGCGTGATGGCGAACGGCTCACTTGAAAGGGCGGTTTTTCTCGCCGAGCAGGGGAAGAGGGCAGTCATGGTCCCCGGTCCGCGGATCTCAGAAGGAGAGGCGGAACTACACTTGAAACCTCTCATTCGCATTGAAAGTCCTATCTCACCGCGAGATATGCTCAAGACGGTATTTCCCATTCTTCACCCCGAAATGTTCCGGTACTTCTGGGACTCAGACGACTTTTCTAGTTTTCCCTCAATATGCTGCTGGCGCGTCGAAGGCGATGGCTTTCTGATGCGCGCGTTTCATCTCCATGCCTTCATGGTCGACTTTTCCCGTATAGGACCGCTCGAGGTCCTGCAAACTGATACGATCGACGGTGACTTCATCGGCCAAGCGATAGGTATATGGCCGGATATCAATATCGAGCAAGACTCAGACAATTTGGGCCTATATACTATAACACCTGACGACGCATTTTATTCGGCGCAGACGAATGCGCCCGGCAGCGTAAGCGCTCTTCGCTCGGCTGCATATTCTCCGAATGTAAAACCGTTTCATCGATATCTGTTTTCTCATGCCATCAAAATGCATGTTCATGATATAGACGAGAGATGGCTTAAGCTTGAGGAGCAAACAGGCTTATTATTGCGTCTCGCTCTTCAACCTATATTCCCGGCGGAGATGGGGCAAGACAAACGCGGAGGCTTTGCGCGTTCAGTGAGTGCTATTTTCGGCACCAGGGTCAATTGATTCCTGCGCAGCGCTTGGCAGGAATAATTAAGGCCTTAATTTTTTTCGATTTTTGTGGCAAATTATCTATCTGAGAAGTGTGCGGGGTTTCCGATGCGGACGGAAAATGAGATGTCTGACGATTTTTCCCGGCTCAAGCGCATAAATTTCATCAATACAAATCGTTGCAATCTGCGATGCGTGTATTGCCCTCAGGGATCGCACCCGGATGAGTATCATGCGGATCTCACGCCTGAATTTTTTGAGGAGATATTTGGCTTTATTCTGGATCATAAGCTTGAGGAAGCAGGGTTCGGTTATTACGGCGAGCTAACAATGATCGATGATTGGTGGAAACCAATCAGAAGGATCCTTGACGCCGGCGTTAAAGCTATCGCCACAACAAACGGATCTACACTACTGTCACCCGAGGAGGTCGCAACCTTCGCACGCTTTAGGTATATTGAGTGGAGCATCGATACGCACGATGTTGAGATCCTTAAGAAGGTTCGTAAAAAGGTAGATGTCCGCACAATCGTGCATAATTTTCATCTTGTGAGGGCCTATTGCCTTTTGCACGATCTACCTCTGCCGGATCTTGCCTGGACTGGGGTGCTTACGATTAATGTTGCTGAGACCCTCCCAGAGTTTGTTGCCTATGCCTTATCCTGCGGCGTGAAGACTCTGAACTTCAACGAAGTTGGGATTTACGATGGCGCGGTTGCGCGCGGTCTCAATATTGTTGACCAAGAAGGGGAGGAATTTGAGCGGGCCGCGTCTAAAGTGGAAGAGGCGGTCCGGTTGGCGGCGCGTCACGGCATAGTTATGAACATGGCGGAGATGCCAAGGATCCAAGCCAAGCGTGACGCTATGCGGCGGGGAGATTCCTTCGGTCAGCCGCTGAAAAGGCATTCGACACCGGTAGCCGACTGTTACATTCACAACGAAGCAGCAATTTTGCCTGAGGGATATACTAGAGCTTGCGCTAGCCCCTGGGAAGAGTTCTATTTAGACCCGAAAGGGCAAGTCTTTGCTTGCTGTACGCGCGGCGAGGTCATGGGGATCGCAAAAACAAAAGCTGAGATCGAGGGTGTGTTGAAAAATGAGAAGTACCAGAAACTACGGCACTCATTGAAGACAGGCGTTGATTTAGACTCGGCCTGTGCAAATTGCTTGATCAGGGCGGCCGTGCCTGTCGAACAGCCTGAACGCAAATCTACGGGGACAGCACGCTGGTGGCGGCGGCTAAAGATCCGCAACGCCGGTGATGACGTTGAGACCCGGGCCAAAAAGGCTGCGGCGCCCGCTACGGTCGAATGAGCCTGCGGATTTGAGGGCGGGCTTGCCCCGCGTCTCTCGAAACCGACGAATGCCGAACTAGCGATGCTTCGGCCCGCAGCAGAGCGCAATATTGTAATGCGACATCTTTTCATGGCCTGTATGCACGACCTCATCGTTCATTGAGAACATAAACACATTGTCGAAGAATCTCAGAAGTGTGGCCTTCAGCTCTGATTGCGTCTTGCAATTCACGTGGCCAAGCCGGGAAAACTTCGACGCAATAGCCTGCGACTCAAGGGACGGCGTCCCAATGATTCCGACGCCGCCCTGCTCCAGCGAGGCTGTGGCATTGCTGAGGAATACATCCTCATTTTTTGGGTCGATATGTTCAAGGACGTCCAAACTGTAAAAGGCACCGTAATTGCCCTGAACCGGACCTTTCAACAAGTCGTGGCGGCGGAAATCGATTGGGCAGCGATCGCTTGCTGTGGCAACGCAGGATTCAATGAACTCCGGATCAAA
>PLUZ01000439.1:2924-10710 GCA_003162995.1 Methylocapsa sp.
GGATCGTCGATCCAGGCCCAACTTGTCATGAAACCCATGCGCTCCGAGCCACGGCGGCGGATCTCAGCAATCACCTCTTCATATTGCGCCTCGCCTTCACGCTGCTTGCCCTTGCTCATAGGAATGTCTCCCCGCAAATCATGGGCCTGGCCGTAGCCTTTGACCGAAAACCTCGTCGATCACGGTTTCTGGCTCAGGGGGGACAAAGCCGGCCGCCGCGCGCAGACGGGCACAATCAAGAGAGGTATAGGCGGTGACATCCTCTGCTGGAAGCCCTTTCTCGGCCGCCGTGATCGACCGCACAAGCGAGGCGGAAAGGCCAAGCTTGATCGCGAGATAACGCGCAATTCCATCATAGGCGATGTCGCTCGCCCCCGAGATCTGCCAAATACCGCCGGCCCTAGCATCCGCGATGGCAATGAGCGCTCCCACGACATGCCGCATGGTCAGAGGAGCGATCGTAAGATCACGGATCGCGGCGATCTCGCGCCCTGCGCGCAGCGTCGCGATCCAATCGCCCATGAGGCGCATGTCAGGCGTGAGCACTTTGGTCAGCCGCACCACTGCCCCGAATTCCCCATGCTTCAGCACGGCCTCCTCGGCTTCGGCCTTGAACTGGCCATAGAGGCTTGCCGGCGCACGGGGGCGCTCAGCACTCATGCCAGGTTCCTTGCAGTCAAGCACCGCGCTGGTGGAAAGAAGGATAGTCCGCACGCCGGCACCCGCCAGCCTGGCGGCGATCTTGGCCGGAGTGAGCACGTCAGTCATCCGGGCGAGATCAGGTCGAGCGCGGCAATCCGCGAAATTCGTCATTGCCGCACAAAGGAAACAAACCTCGGCCTCGGGGAGAGCGGCGCCACTCTCGCGGGGATCGGCGAGGTCGAGAAACAGCTCGTTCGGCCCCGTCCCTATTTCCCGGCGTGTCGTGCCAACGACAGCGTCACCGCACGCCCGTAGCGCCCCGGCAAGCGCGCTGCCGATCAGCCCATCGGTACCGATAACGATCACCCGCAAAATGCGTCCCAACTCACCTATGTATGTCTGATGGCCCGACGAATTGGATACCCGGCCGGGACAGGCGCGCGATCACGCGCTCCGCGATAGGGATGATCAGCGGAACAAAGATGGTGCTGCCATTGATTGCTTCCGCTGGCGAAACGATCGGGCGGCCATGATAGGTGGCCCCGATTCGTTTGATATCCTCATCGACAAAAAAATCGACCCTCTCGCCCATAGCGCCGAGGAGCCATGTGCCAGAGATGGACGTGCCGAAGATCCCAAATTTTGCACTGCCGGCCGCTGCCCTCCAAGCCGCGTCGATGATCGATGCCAGCCAAGCGAGCGCCGCCTCCACGATTCTGATGCCTTCGGTTGGGTCGCTTGGCGCCATGCCAGGCTGACCCTTTCCAACCATCATTGTGATCTCTTTAGCGAGCACTGTGTTCTCTAAGACTTCGATCTCAAAGCCGAGACGCCGCAGCAGCATCCGCAAGGTCGCTCGTGAAAAATGCGCCAAATGGTCGGCAATGACCAGATCGAAAGGCGAGTTCTCCACATCTGGAATTTCAACGAAGAGGCGACCCCCGGGCGCAAGCAAGCGCGCTGCATCGCAAAGCGCCTTCCCCGGAAAGACCATGTGCTCAAAGGAATGGATCATAGTGACGAGATCGAAGCTGCCTTCGATCCTATCAATCGGCCCAACATGGAGCTTGGCGAAGCCCGGAATTGTCCGCAGGATCGGAAGCGCTGTGTCCCGAAGTTCACTCCCTTCGAACGACCAGCCATCCAAAGCCCTGCTGAAATTGGCGAGTGCCGAGCCATTGCCGCAGCCAATGTCAATCATACGGCCCGGCCGCGATCTGTCGAGACGGCGCGTAACGAAATCGGCAAGCGCGCGTGAGCGTGGAACAGCTTGACCGTCGGCTGAGAAAATCACCTGCTCTTCGCCACCGGAGAGGTGATAGATCTGATAGGCGCGGTAGATCCGATCTATTTCATCAAGCCATTTCCGATCGGGGAGCTTCTGGATCGCTCCACAGGAGTCGCAAACTGCGAGTTGTCCTCCCGCAGGCCAGGGCTTGCAGTCGCTCGTCACACGCGGCAGACGCTCATAGGCTGGCAAAGTGCGTAGCAGAGGCCGGTCACAGACGATGCAGCGGAACTCCGTCATGCGCGTTCAATGTGAGAAGCGCGGCTCTGCTGCAACCCGAGCGCAGCGCTCATTTGCGGCACCCCAAGACCGTGCTGCGCCAGCAATTCTTCGTGGGAGCCATAGAAATGAATAAATTCATCTCGCAGCGAGAAGCAACGGAGNNGGCTGCAAAGGATGGATGCGATTCCATCCGAATCGAGCGGCTTGATCGTGTGCGCCGAGGCGACGGTAGCTGGCAATCCGGTCTGTGCCTCGATGAGATCCGCGAGATCGAGCGCCATTTTGATCACGGGCCCGTAGGCGAGGAAAGCGGTGCCCTTGCCCTCGCGGATGCGTCGCAGTTTGCCGATAACGAAGGGATCGGCTGCATTCGACGTAAGATCCGGCTCGCCTGCCTTGCCGAGGCGCAGATAAGCCGGATGTTGGTTCTGGGTGGCGAGCCAGCGCGTGGCCGCCGCCGTTTCCGCCGGATCGCAGGGCGCAATGACGGACATGTTCGGCAGCGATGTCATGAGCGCCACGTCCTCCATAGCATGATGAGTGCCGCCCAAGGTCGAATAGGTCACGCCGCCGCCGATCCCGACCACAGTCACGGGAAGATCCTGGTAGCAGAGATCGTCGCGAATCATCTCATAAGGCCGAAACACCGAGAACGTCGCAATCGTATAGGCAAAAGGCCTTAACCCTCGTTGCGCCATGCCCGCGCACAAGCCGATCATCACTTGCTCGGCGACGCCGGTATTGATGAAACGGTTTGGGAAATCCTCCCGGAATTTGGCGATCGAACCTGCGGGCGAAATGTCAGCGACCACAATGACGAGACGCGGATCTTCCGCGCCAAGTTCGTAGAAGGTGGAAGCGAATCTGTTCCTCATGCGCTCACACTTTCGACGTCTTCCAACTCAGCCAGTGCTTGCTCGTATTCTTGCTTATTCGGTGAACGATAATGCCAGATAGGGGCATCGATCATGTAGGATACGCCCTTCCCTTTCACGGTGCGGCAGGTGAGGAAGAGAGGCCGGTCGCCCGTACGATTCTGTACAGCGTCGACGAGTGCCGCGGAATCATGACCATCAACATCGACGGCCTCCCAGCCGAAGCTGCAAAGCTTTTCCGACATGGGCAGGAAATGGGGATGTGTCTCGGTCGTGCGGCCGAGCCCCTGATAGTCGTTGAAATCCAGGAAAGCGACAAGGTTGTCGAGCTTCAAATTCGGCGCCATCATAACGGCCTCCCAGATCGAGCCCTCCTGCATCTCCCCATCGCCGAGCACGACAAATGTCTTCCGATCGAACCCTTGCAATCTGTCGGCATAAGCCATGCCTGCCGCGATCGAGAGCCCGTGTCCGAGCGATCCCGTCGACGCCTCAATGCCGGGATTTCCAAGGTCTGGATGCGCACCCAACTTGCCGGAAGGGGTGCAATAGCTGTTGAGCTGTTCGGCCGGCAGGACGCCAAGATCCTCAAGGATCACATATTGTGTCATCACACCATGACCCTTCGACATGATGAAAGCATCGTCGAAGCAGCCATTCTCCGCGCGTCGCATGAAGGCATGATAGATGACATCCACGATCTCCATGCAGGAGAAGGCTGGGGCGACATGCAATGCAGTGACTTTCTGCGAGATTTCGAGGATCCGCCTGCGATACGCGCGACAGCGCCGCTGCGCTAACTTCACGTCGAAGCTGTTTTGCATCATCCCTGCCTCTTTCAGGCGCGCATCACATAGTCCGTGGGCGCATCCTTGAGCTCGTCCCAATTGGTGCGGCCCCATTGAACCATTTCGGCGAGACCCTCCTCCCAGCCAATTTTCGGCACCCAGCCAAGGTCGCGCTTGATAGCTGAACTGTCGAGCCAATAACGGCTATCCTGCCCAAGCCGGTCATCCGTCACTTCGCAAAGCTGTTCGAAGGGAATGCCGAGCGCGACAGCGGTCCGTTCGACAACCTCGCGGATCGAGGTCGGCTTGGCCGGCCCTGCATTGTAGATCTTGCCCAATTCCGCCTTCTCTGCGACGAGCTGGATGGCGCGGCCGAGATCACGCGCATGCATATAGGATTTTTCGGCCCGCCCGCCCCCGTGAAGAGGTAGCTTCACCCCCTTGAGGCCACACCAGACCGCCTTGGGAATGACGCGATGCAGCAGCTGGCCCGGACAATATGCGTTTGACGGCCGGATGATATTCATTGGGAATTTGAGGAATTTATGGACCGATAAAAGATACATGTCGAAGGCGACCTTGGACGCTGCATAGGGAGAAGACGGCTTAATCGGCTCCTCCTCCGTCGTCGGATGATCGACCGACCCATACATTTCCGACGTGCCGATCTGAATGAAGCGCTCAAGATAATCGCGCTTCATCAGCTCTTCGCAGAGTTTCGTCAGGCCAACGCAATTCGTCTCGAAGAAGCGCCAAGAATTCTTCCACGAGACAGCCCCTTCGCCTTGGGCGGCATAATTTACGATGATCTCAGGCCGCTCTCGATCCAAGAGCTCCAGCAGCAGATCGAGTTCATAGGTGACGTGACGGGCGTGATATTCGAAGCCCTTTTCCTTTTCGATGCCGAGCGAGAAAGCGCCCCTGTGCAATGGATTGCGGCCGATGCCGATCACCTTGACCGGATCGGCATTGCGCAGGAGCCAGAAGGCGGTGTGGATGCCGAACGACCCGCCGCCACCCAAGATGACCCATTTCTTGCTCATTCAAATCCTTCGTTGTCTCTCTTTATTCAGACGATTGTCCAAAACCAGTCGCCAGCATAGCCCGCCTCGCGGAAGACATCGAGCCACCCCTGAGGATAATCATGGAATTTCGCGGTGAGAACCCAATCCAAGAACAACTCGCGCTGTTCCGGCGTGCGATAACTGTCCACTTGAACGAAGGCCTTGTTCTGACGTGTCACCCGGGTGATTTCCTTCAATGCGGTCACAAGCGCCGGCCGCTCCAGATTGTGAAGCGTATTGATTGACAGCACGGCGTCGAAACTCGCATCAGGAAAAGGCAGGCTCACACAATTTCCCAGATGGAGACGCCCCATCACGTCCGGTGGACACTGTTTGAGCGCATAGTCGGAAATGTCGAGACCGAAGGCCTCGAGCCCCGGGCAGCAGATCATAAGATCCTTGACCAGAAAGCCCTTTGCACAGCCGACATCGAGAATGCGCATGCCGGGTTTCAGTTGAAAATGCGCGATGATGTCTCGTGCAACCGGTAGCCAACGGCCGTCATAACGATAGCCGCCATATCCGTATTCACGCGGTCCATCAAAATACATCTCGCCATATTGGCGGGAAATTTCAATGACCTTTGGATCCTTCTCCTCCGCTCGTTTGCGGATATCACGCTTGGATTGCGGCAGCGCCTTCAGAAGGTCTATCTCAGCCACGAGCCGCCTCCATTTCCGTCTGCACGCGTTGGATCCCCGCCGGCAGGCTGACATAGCGAAAATTCGGGAAGGCGGCGTGGCTGGCCGCGGGATCGAAAGGCCGATAGCCATTATGCGGCATCGGTCCATGGCGCGGGCTTCCCTTTATCGCAAGCGGCTTGCGCGCCGCCGCGACAACCATTTCCGCTATGGCACGAAACGAATAGGTCTCGCCGGTTGCAATGTTCAGTGTTCCGGTCGAGCGCCGCAATGCAATCCGCAGGATCAATGCGGCGACATCGTCCACAAGCACGTGATCACGCCGCTCCTCACCTTCGCCGAACAGTGGGATCTCTTCGCCGCGCGCCGCCTGACGGCGGAAACGGTTCGGACCATAGCCATTATGAGGATCGGAGGCACCATAGATCAGGGTCGGACGCACGATCGCGAGTGGCGCCGGAATTTCGCTGCGAAAGGCGATCTCGCGCGCCAAATGCATCGCGCCATGGAGCGACTCAGGCGCAGTTGGCGCATGTTCCGTGAGAGGCGCGGGCTCGTCTCCATAGACGGCGTCCGAACTGACATTGATCACATGTGAAACAGGCACGCGCACGAGCGCATCGATGATCGCCTTAACGATGATCATGTTCTCGATAAACATCGCCATTGTTCTGCATGGCGCGCGCGCTGCTGCAGCGACCACGACATCGCCGGGGCGCAGCTGCGCGGCTAGAAGTTCCGCAGCGCCCGTGGTCAAGAGATCGATCTCGTGGCGTCCAAGTCCGAGATGGGAAATCTTTGCCGCAGCCAATTGGGCGACAAGCGCCGCGCCGACGAAGCCCTCCGCGCCGATGACGACGACCCGCTCCGGAACGAGATCGCTCGCATGGCCATGCTGCAACATCAACCGCATGTCCCCGACTTAGAGGGGGGCGCGCCGAGCGTATAGTAGTCCAATTTGGCGGCAAGCGCCGCGCGATGGTCAAGGACGCGATAGGGATCGAGTACGATGCGCCCCTCCAGCGCACTAGCGATTTCGGACGGCGGAATCTCCCGATACTCCGGCCATGGCGTCAGGATCATGAGCGCTTGCGCGCCCGCCAGCGCGGCGAGAGCGTTGTCGGCGCCCGTGACATGTGCTTGAGCCGCCGCGGTTGCGGGCACGACAGGATCATGAACCACGAAACGGGTCTCTGGAAATTGCGCCAGCGTCGCCAACGACGGGGAATTCTTCGTCGAATGCGTGTTTTCCTTATAGGCGAGTCCCCAGACGGCGACCTTCGCTTGCGGCGCGCGCGCGAGCAGCGCTGCACGGATGGTGCGAGCAGCCCAGTCGCGGCGATGCCGGCTATTGGCGAGCCAGGCGCGCACGATGCCGACATCGGTGCCCCCCGCCTCGGCAAGACTGATGACGGTCATAAGGTCGCGTTCAAGATTGCCACCAGCAATGCCGAGGCCCGGCGCCAGATAGGAATACGGCCCGATCCGGCGATCGAGCTTGAGCGCTGGTACGATCTCCGACCAATCCGCCCCGTTGTGTTCGCAGAGTTCGGAGAGCGTATTGGCGACGCCGATGGAGGCGACAAGGCAGAAGTTGATCGCGATCTTGGCCAGCTCGGCGCTCTCATAGCGCATGGGCAGGACCGGGCAGCCAAAGGCGCCGAGCAATGCTGCAAACCGCGAATCGAGAGCCGCGCCCGAATCGGCGCAGCCAATGATGTAGCGCTCCGGCTGCATGGCGCGTTCCATGGCGCGGCCGAATACGAGCGTTTCAACCTGATAATAGAGGCGATCATGACTTAGCATGGCAAGGCCGCGCGTGAAGCCCGGTGGTACCTGGCAAAGGATCACAAGAAGCGCGTCTTGCCGCATCGCCATCGTGACGCTATCGACAAGCGCGCGAATGCCGGTGAGGTCACTGCGCCCTTGATCGTCGGTCGGCACGTCCGGCGAGATATAGATGAGGTCGCAAGCGCGTAGCGATGCGAGGTCGGACGTGAATCGCTGCTGCTTCCCGTTGGCCTGCACGAGGCGGTCGAGATCGGGCTCGGACACTGGCAGGTCGCCGCGCAATAAACGGCCGATCAAAGCACTGTCTTGGTCGTAGCAGACAGTTTCGAATCCCTTTGCAGCGACAGCAGTGGCAGACACCAACCCCAGATGCGTCATGCCCGCAAAACCAACGACAAGGCCGCTCAATCATTCCTCCCCGCGCGCAGGCAAGCCATGCCGCCAATCCGCACCAAACGATTTCTATAGCAATACC
>PLUZ01000066.1 GCA_003162995.1 Methylocapsa sp.
CCGGCATCAGTTCCGGTTCATCGTCGCGCCGGAAGACGCCGGCGAGATGGGCGATTTGCGCGGCTTCACCCGCGATCTCATGCGGCAGATGGAGAAGGACCTGGACACCCGGCTCGATTGGATAGCCGTGGATCACCACAACACGGACCATCCCCATACCCACATCATTGCCCGGGGCTTTNNCATAGCGGGCGACTACATCGCCCATGGCGTCCGGCATCGGGCAAGCGAACTGGTGACGCTGGAACTTGGGTACCAGAGTGAGATCGAAGTCGCCCGCAAGCTCGCGAGCGAGGTGGACGCTGAGCGCCTGACCCGTCTCGACAAAATGCTGCTCGCCGAGCAGGGAGATCAGGGCATCATCGATCTGCGGCCGGGAGAGCAAAACTCCTACCTCGTCCGCGAAAACCGGCAACTCATGATCGGTAGGGCGAAGCATCTGGAACGCTATGGCCTTGCCACTGAAGCGGAGCCGGGACGCTGGGTCGTCTCCGGCAGGGCCGAGGCNNGAGCGGGTCTATCTGGTCATCGATGGCGTGGACGGCCGGGTCCACCATCTGGAGTTTGCCGATCCTGCCCGCATCGAGGATGTGCGCCGGGGAATGGTCGTCGAGGTGGCGCCTATGGTTGCTCGTCCGAGGGCGGCTGATCTGAACATCGCCGACATGACCGACGAGGCGGGCATCTACCGCCCGAGCGTGCATCTGGAGCGGGCGTGTCAGAGAATTGAGCGCATCGGCGGCGACCCCGAGGCTTTCATCCGGTCCCATGTGCGCCGCCTGGAGGCGCTGCGCCGGGCCGGGCATGTCGAGCGCATCGACGCCGATACCTGGCGCGTCCCGTCCGACATAAGTGAGCGCGGGATACGCTATGACCTCAACCGGGGTGGCGACGGGCTTGCCGTCCGCACCCTATCGACACTCGATCTTGAAGCCCAGGCCGGCAGCGATGGGGCGACCTGGCTCGACCGGGAGATGATCTCGCGCAGCCGAACGCCGCTCGCCAACGCCGGCTTCGGCCGAGAGGTAAGGGACGTGATGGAGCGCCGCAAGCAGGCGCTGGTAGACATGGGCCATGCCAGCCGCTTGCCGGATGGAGGAATCCGCGCGCCCGCTGATCTGATCTCGCGGCTGGAGCGCGCCGAAGTGACCCGCGCCGGCCGGGCGATGGCCGCTGAGCGCAGCCTGACGTTCCAGGAGACCAAGACCAGCGAATACGTCAGCGGCAAGCTCATCGGTTCGACCCAGCTCGCCAGCGGCCGCTACGCCATGATCGACGATGGTTTGGGGTTCAGTCTCGTACCCTGGCAGCCGGTGCTTGACAAACGAATCGGCCAGTACATCGCGGGGACCATGCACGATGGTGGCGGGATCGAGTGGAGCCTCGGACGCAAACGTGATTTGGGGTTGTGATGCCGCAAAAAGACGTGCCGTGCATATCAGCTCATCAAGTCACCAGCCGCAACTCATGAGCTACATTTCGCGGAACACCAGGCCTAACGACCATGGGATACTTACCTGCTTATGACAATTAGGCCGGACCGCTGGCATCCCGTCAATCGGGATAGGGGGGCATCTCACGACGCCGCCCCTCCCACACCACCAGGCATACGGGTCCGTACCATGGCGGTTCGGCGGATTAAGCGTCCATCAGCTTTTCCATAGGCGGCAGACCGAGACGACGGAAGCGTGCTTTGGTGAAGCCCTGATGCAGCGCTTGCGAGAAGCTCAAACGCCAAGGTCCCTTCGGGCTAAAGACGGCCGCGCTGGCCGACCGTTCCGGGACATTGAGACGACGGAGTTCGCGATAGCGCCGACCACGGGTCTTCCACTGAATCCAAGCGACGCATCGAAGGCGTCGTCTGATCCAGCTATCGAGGGATTGCAACTCGCGCCCCTGACTGAAGCCGAAGTAGCCAGCCCATCCCCGAAGGTATGGGATCAGCTCACCAATCATCCGTTCCAAGGCGACTCCCCTGAATCTCCCGGTCAATTCCCGGACACGGTGTTTGAACCGAGCCAGAGATTTGTGGGCGATACAGCGTTGAAACGCCGGATCGTTTCTCATAGTAAACCCGAGAAACGACCGGTGCCACGGTCGGTCAACGGCACTTTTATCTGCATTGATCTGAAGCTTGAGACGCCCTTCAATGAAACGGGTCAGATTTTCCATGACCCGTCGGCCAGCCTTTTCGCTGCGCACGTAGATGTTGCAATCATCCGCGTAACGCACGAATCGGTGGCCACGGCGTTCAAGCTCACGATCCAACTCATCCAGCACGAGATTCGAGAGCAAGGGCGAGAGAGGGCCACCTTGCGGGGTCCCTTCCCGACTGTCCTCGAATACCCCGTTATTGAGCACACCGGCTGTCAAAAAGCTCCGAATGAGTCGGAGCAATCGCCGATCTGCAACTCGCGCCGCCACCGCAGCCATCAAACGATCATGGTTCACCCGGTCAAAGAACTTGGCCAGATCAATATCCACGACGAACCGATAGCCTTCGATGACATAGGCTTGCGTCTGCGCCACCGCTTGGTGTGCGGAACGACCCGGCCGGAAGCCGTAGCTGT
>PLUZ01000095.1 GCA_003162995.1 Methylocapsa sp.
GATCGCCGCCAGGAGATAGCCGGCCAGTGCGATGGATTTTCGCTTTTGCAGCTTGTCCGACAGGGTGCCGGAAAAGCCCTGCACGATATTCTGCGTGGCCTGAGCAAAGCCGTCCACCACACCAACGATGCTGCCGCTTGCTTTCAGCGTTTGCGTCAGAAAGACCGGCAGGACCGGGTAGAGCATTTCGGTGGAGACATCAGAAAACAAACTGGCGAAGGCGAGAAGAAACGTATTCCTCGAGAGCCCCGCAAAGTATCGTTGGATCGTTGGTCTGGCCACAGATGACTTACCCCCCTAATGATACGATCTGCGCGAGGGCGATCCCGCCAACCGCGCTGATGACGACGACGACCAGCGGCGGTGCGCGCCAGACGGTCAGCAGAACAAAGCCAACGAGAGCGATGCCGAAATCCCCCGGCGTCCTGACCGAACTGGTCCAGACGGGGGTGTAGAGCGCCGCGCCGAGCAGCCCGACCACTGCCGCGTTGACGCCGCGCATTATCGCTTGCGCGCCGGCGCGCTTCCGGAACGTATCCCAGAAGGGCAACGTGCCCATGAGAATCAGCACGCCGGGAAGAAAGATGGCGATCAGTCCCAATGCAGCGCCCGCCAGTCCATGCGGCGCCGGACTGACGACGGCGCCAAGATAGGCTGCGAAGGTGAACAGCGGACCAGGAACGGCCTGAGCGGCGCCATAGCCGGCGAGGAAAGCATCGTCGGTCACCCAGCCTGGCGTCACAAAGGCTTCGCGCAGCAACGGCAACACCACGTGACCGCCGCCGAAGACCAGCGCGCCCGAACGGTAGAAGGCTTCGAAAAGAGCTATGCCCCGCGATACGCCGAGGCCGCGCAGGACGGGGAGGCCGGCGAGCAGGAGAATGAAGGCCATCAGTGCCACGAGCCCGACGGTGCGCGAGACCGGCACGGCAATATGTCCCATCGATGTTATCGGCGCGGCCCGGCAGAGCCACAGCCCCGCGACGCCGCCTAAAAGGATAGCCGCGATCTGAGCAACAGAGGCACTGCTGAACAAGATGATCAACGCCGCCACGAGGGCAATGGAAGCCCGCTCCCGGTCGGGGCATAGGGTGCGCGCCATGCCGTAGACGGCCTGCGCGACGATCGCCACGGCAACGAGTTTGAGGCCATGAAGCAGCCCGACACCGATTGGACCACCGAGTGCGCCCGCGCCGTAGGCGAAGAGCACGAGGGCGATGGCCGAAGGCAGCGTAAAGCCGGTCCACGCCGCGAGGCCGCCACGGTAGCCGGCCCGCATGAGGCCGATGGAAAACCCGACTTGGCTGCTGGCGGGGCCAGGCAGAAACTGGCACAGCGCCACGAGATCGGCATAGGCTTGTTCGTCGAGCCAGCGCCGGCGCCCGACAAACTCTTCGCGGAAATACCCGATGTGAGCGATCGGCCCGCCGAAGCAGGTGACGCCCAGCTTGAGGAAAGCGCCCAGTACTTCGAGCGGTGTACCGATGCGGGTGTCTTTTCTTGAAGCGGTCCATGCATCTGGCGTCATCACAATGGCCCCCTCCTGGTTCGGCGTTGGCAGAGCGCGTTGCCGCGCGAGTCGAATAGCTGTGTCGATGCGGATTCAACCGGAGAACTGTCGCCGACAGACGCGATGCGACAAGCGGCGGTTCGGCGGCCGACATCTGCCGCGATCGCCGCAGCACATGCCTTCCCGCCTCTTGGTCGAGTCAAAACGTCCATTGCAATGCCAAGTAATAAGAGAAGGCGTTGGTCGTGGATGCGTTCTGCAGAGCGCGGCCTGCGGAGAACAGGAGGTGATGGTTCTGATCGAAATCGTAAGTGCCGCCCAAATTGAATCCGGTTGTGTCTTTGCTACCGAGCGGAAAGCAGGGACTGCCGGGACCACCGGTGGCAAAGCTCGTCTGATGAAAGATTTCGCCGCCTAAGGCGAGCGAATCCGTGACTTGACGTTGAAGCACCCAGCCAGCGAACCAATAGTTCTTGTTTCCCGGACCGGGGTTGATCCAATAGCCGCCTCCGCCATAGGTCATCCATTTTCCGGAATCCTTCTGCAGCCATAAGGGCAGGAAGGCATGGGTGCTGCCCGTACCGAGGTTCCGTTCCGCGTTACCGGTCGGGACTTCGAGCATAGGGAAGATACCGATCTGCGGCCACCAATCGTCTGGCTCAGCCGTGAGGAAGCGATATTTCACGCCGAATTCCAGATCGCCCGGCCCGAATTCTGTGCTCATGCCATTCGATCGGCTGAAGGCAAGCGGCGCGATGAAGTGAAGCTGGACGTTCGGCAGCGTGCCATTGTTCACTTCGATGGCTGGCGCCATCCCGGCGGCGGCGCCCTTGACGAAGGCGCCGATGGAAAAGCCGTATATCTCCCAATGCCCGTAGTCGACGGGCACAGGATCGTCGGTGAGAAAGGGCGGCCCCGCGAAACAAGGTCGTGGCAAGAGGAACATCGCCAGCGCCGATGCGCAACCGGCAAAAATCGCCTGCTTTTGCCACACGACGAGATGTCTCCTCCGGCGCATCGCGCTGTCTCTCCTTCGTGATCCCTCGGAGCTGGCTCGATGTGCCGTTCGGAAATGACAGTTTCGATCGCGTCCCCTGCCGGCCCACGGCGAAGTCCCGCGATGACGCGCTATGTTAAGCATATTCGAAGAGCGCCATGAATCCGAAA
>PLUZ01000517.1:0-1227 GCA_003162995.1 Methylocapsa sp.
GGGCTCCCGCCGTCTCTATTCATAAATGGACTGGATTGAGGACACGCAACGTCGTCGAGAGACTGGCATTCCCGGAGGCATGACGCTCGCCATCAAGCCGAAGGCCGGCGCGCGGCGTGAGCTCTTCACGCATCGAACAAGACCGTTCTCCTCGTGACATGGAAGCTTGCTCGGATCACCGGACTCATTGGCGTCGCCTCGATGGACAAAACCAATTGCTATAGGTTATTCGCGGAGTAAGCTTCGCCGGCGGAATCGAGATAGTAAAAGAAGAAGCTCAAACTGCCACCTGACCGCGCTCGTTACCAACATTCGATCACAGCTCAAGACGGGATGAAGGACATCACAACAGCTTGGACATGGATCCGCACCCAGATCCGGGATCTCAGGCCGCAATTGCGGCTGTGCTTGAGAGTGACAGTCGCCGCCTTGTTAAGTTTTGTTCTTGGGAGATCATTGAACATTCCCCTCGGTGGCTTGTGGGCGGTGTTGACGGCTGTTGTCGTGACGCAGATGAGTGTCGGCGGGTCCTTGAAGGCAACGATTGAATATTTGATAGGCACGCTCGGTGGAGCGGTTTACGCCGGTGTGATCGCGGTCCTTATTCCTCCGGTAAATGAAATTTCGCTTTTGATTGCGCTCGCGATGACCGTCGCGCCGCTCGCCCTTCTCGCCGCGATAAATGCCAACTTCCGAGTCGCGCCGTTCACCGCGGTCATCGTGGTCGTGGGTTCTTCGGTCACCCATGCCGGCCCGGTTGTTTCGGCTCTTTACCGCGTGCTCGAGGTCGTGATCGGCGGCATGATTGGCCTCGCAGTCTCGTTGCTGCTGTTTCCCGCGCGTGCTCACAGTCTGGCAATCGAAGCGGCCGCCAATATGCTAGATCTCATGGCCGGGAGTCTGCCCGAGCTGCTCGCGGGATTCACACAGACACTGGATGAAAAGGCGATGCTGCGAAGGCAGGACCATATCGGCCAGGCCTTCGTACGATTATCCACGATCGCGGTCGAGGCGATGCGCGAGCGGACGGCCTATCTTGCATCGGAGCCTGATATAGGCCCGTTGTTGCGTACGCTACTCAGACTGCGCCATGACATTGTCATGATCGGTCGCGCCGCCGTCGTGCCGCTTTCCGAACCCTTGCAAGCACGGCTTGGGCCTCCTCTTGCCCGCGCCTCTGAGACCGCGGTGGATTATTTGCGCGGGAGCAGCGCGGCACTCATCGCG
>PLUZ01000517.1:1273-2960 GCA_003162995.1 Methylocapsa sp.
CTCTGCAACCATGAGGACAAAACATGAGTGAGATTTGGCTGCGCACCGGCGAAGCGACGGTTTTAGCTGCGGACGGACAATTCACCGACGCCATGCCCGAGGTTATGATTGGTCACGTCAAAGGCCCTGTGGGTCACGCCTTTGCCGCCATGGCGGGGCAGGCCGCCGGCCATCCGCGCATGTTNNGATGACCACCAAGATGACGGTGCGCTCCAATGACTATGTCGAATTGCTTGGCGGGATCGTGCAGGCCGCGACGGGCGATGCGATCGTTGATTGCCTCGTTGAAGGCATTCTACCGAAGGAGCACGCGGACGAACTTTGCATGATCATTATGATCTGGCTCGATCCGCGCTGCGCGACGGATGCGAACCTCGACAAGCGAGATCTCTACCGGACCAATTATGAAGCGACAAAACTCGCCATTTCGCGTGCCATAAAGGGCGAGCCGACGGTCGATGAACTCATCAAGAACCGCAAGACCATCAGCCATTATGCAATGGAAGGTGTCTTCGAGAAATGAACTTGCCCGCGTGTAAGCTCACCTGAGGGATTGGGGCCGGAGGCGTCAGCAAATTGATCGCGGAAATCGAGCACCTTCTTGGCAACCTGGAGCCTTTTGTCCATGAGTACGGCGCCGCCGCGGTCATGGTTATATTGACGTTCGAGTCTCTTGGACTTCCTCTTCCTGGTGAGTCTCTCCTCATTCTTGCATCGGTTCTCGCGGGACGCAGAGAATTGTCGCTCCCGCTTCTAATGCTTGCGGCGTGGGCCGGCGCCGTGATGGGAGACAATATTGGCTATTTGATCGGAAGGCGGCTTGGCCGCATCCTTATCATACGCTACGGCGCGAAGATTGGCATAACCGCCGATCGCCTTACACAAGTGGAAGCGGTCTTCGGGCGATATGGTTCTGTCACCGTCGCTTTCGCAAGGTTTGTCAATGTCCTGCGTCAGTTGAACGGCGTCGTGGCGGGCATGTTGAAAATGGATTGGCGGCGCTTTCTCTTTTTCAACGCGCTCGGAGGCGCCCTTTGGGTTTCGGCATGGACGCTAACAGGGTTTTATCTTGGTGCGCACGTCTCCGACATCAAAGCGGTTGCCCATGATTTGGAGCGCGCCGGAGCGATTTTGGGGCTCGGCGTGTTGATCGCCGCGCTTGTCTTCGGGTTTCAGCGCTTGCGCCACCGAAGCTGATGGCAAATGGGAGTCGCCAGCCAACAGCATCGTGCTGATTGTTTGTCCATCAGATTTGTCCGATTTTCCCCCTCAATCGGACAAAAGTGTNNTTTCACGTGAAACGTTTTGGTACGATTGACGGTCTGCGCGAATGTACCTTCGCAAGGCGGCGCAAAGTGCGGCGTGTGGATTTGGGGCGAGCGCAATCCTGAGATAAGATTACGCTTTGGCTTTGTGATTTTTTAAGATCTTTTTCCGCTAGACTGGAACCCAGTTGCCGCATCGTTTGCGGCAGCTTCTTTGAACTCTTCCCGGCCTGCGGACGCGAGGCTTTTGAAACGTGACCTTCCGCCGTCTCAAAACCTGCGGCTCTCGAGCAGCAGGCTGGTCTCGCTGGAGGCGATGCCGTCGATTTGGCGGATCTCATCCAACGCGCGGCTGAAGGCCTCGAGGTCTGCGGCCGAAAGCTCCGCCACCATGTCCCAACGCCCGTTTGTGGTGTGCACGG
>PLUZ01000446.1 GCA_003162995.1 Methylocapsa sp.
GGCGGAGATCCGGTGAGATGCGACGCTCATTATTTCAACTTCCCTACAACGGCTTCGATCTTCTCCTTAAGCACTGGCATCGTGAATGGCTTGGCAATAACATTGTTGACGCCGAGCTTCGTGGCGCGCTCGATCAACTCCTTGTCGCTTCTCCCTGTGAGGAGAATAAAGCCGATTTTCTGCGTCGGAGGATAGGTGCGCACGGCGCGCAGAAACCCTAGCCCATCAAGCTTCGGCATATTGAAATCCGAAATCACGAGATGCGCGGGCTTGGACTTCATCAAATTGAAACCCTCCTCCCCATTGGAAGCCATTTCGATATCGGTAACGCCNNACCGAGATCTTGCAGCCCGCCGCGAATCAGAAGGCGGCTGGTGAGCTGATCATCGACGATGAGTACGCGCAACGCTGACGCGAAGGGCATCGCTAGTCTCCTTCTGCTCCGATGAGCTGAAACGCAAAATCTCTGACGCAATTCTGCTTAACGGCACCTGCATTTCCGCACCGCCGCATTCAAATGCCGCCTTGGGCATTCCGTAAATTAGACAAGACGCTTCGTCCTGCGCCAGTGTCCGGGCGCCGGCGCGGCGCATCGCAAGAAGCCCCTCGGCTCCATCGCGGCCCATCCCGGTAAGAATGACGCCAACCGCTTTCGCGGAAACAGCCTTCGCCACCGATTTCAGCAACACATCTACCGAGGGGCGATGACCATTGACCGGCTCACCTGCGAGCAACTTGCACCGGTGTGGAGGCGTTGGTGAAATAGCCAAATGCGTGGTTCCCCCCGGGGCAAGATAGACATGGCCAGGCAGGAGCGGCGCACCGTCGAGAGCTTCGCTTACATTTGGCCTGCACCGGCGATCCAAGCGTTCGGCAAAGCTTTTTGTGAACACAGGAGGCATGTGTTGCGTGATAATTGTCGGCGGGCAGTTTTCGGGAAACTCGGACATGATCGCGGTAATCGCCTCAACACCGCCGGTCGATGCGCCGATGGCAACCAAGCGGCCATCCGGGCAATAATCAGCCGCAACGGGCAATGAAGTTTGGCAGGAGCCGGCGCTTCTGGTGCGGCCGGCTGCGAATCGAGCCAGCGATCCGGCTGCCGCCCGGACTTTGTCAATCAATGCCCGGGCGAAAACATCTCCCTCGCCCGGCCCCGGTTTGGCGACGCAGTCGAAAGCCCCTATTTCGAGTGCCTTGATCGCGGCGGAGGCACCGCTGGCGGTCACGCTCGAAACCATGATCACGGGAGCAGGCCGCAACCGCATGATCTTGTCGAGAAACTCAAGGCCGTTCATTTTCGGCATCTCGACATCAAGCGTGATCACGTCCGGATTCAATGCCTTGATCGCCGCCCGCGCTTCAAGCGCGTCGCCAGCCTCCCCGGCCACCTCAATCGCGGGATCGCGGAGAAGCATTTCCCGGATCAGGCTTCGCATCGTTGCCGAATCATCAACGACGAGCACGCGGATTGGTTTCATGCGCACCTCCTCTGCCGCAGGCGATAGATCGTAGCCCCATCGGCCTCAAACAATTTCGCGGCGGCGCCGGTGATCCGCTCGGAATGACCAACATAGAACACGCCATCCGGCGACAGCTTCGGCGCGAAGCGATTCCAAAGCTTCTCTCGGGCATCCTCGTCGAAATAGATCACGGCGTTTCGGCAGAAGATCACCTGGAAGCAACCCTTCATCGGCCAGGGTCCGAAAAAATTGAGTTCGCGGAAAGTGACGATTGCGCGCAGCCCCGCGGCAACCTCCACGATTGGTGTGGTGCGATCCGGCTGACCGCCCGGCACGGGGATGAACCATCGCGAGCGCAATTTCGCCGGCACAGAGGCAATATCATCTTCGGTGTAGATCCCTTTCAGACCTGCCGCGAGCATATTGGTATCGATATCGGTGGCGAGCACCTTGATGTCGTATTTGGCGGCATCCGGCATCAGCGAAAGCAAAGTGAGGGCGATCGAATACGGCTCCTGTCCGCTGGAGCATGCCGCCGACCAAAACCGGAGCCGTTCACCGCGCCGCGCGGCCTCGATGAGAGCCGGCAAAATCTTGCTTTCCAGGTGATGGAAATGATGCGGCTCACGAAAAAAACGTGTGACATTGGTGGTTAGGGCGGCAAGCATTTTCTGGCGTTCGTCGAGGCCATCGCTCGTGGCGACAAGCCGGCAATACTCACGAAAATTCGCGAGCCCCAGCGCGCGCAAACGCTTAGCCAGCCGCGAATAGACAAGCGCCGCCTTGGATTGCGGCAAATGAATTCCAGCGTCTTCATGAATCATAGCCGCGATCTCGTGGAAATCGCGCTGCGTCAGCAGGAACTCACCGGGTACAAGCCCGCCGCCTTTTCCGTTCGAACTATTGGCGGAGAGAACGCTGCTCATGCCGCATCCTGTTCGCAAACGGGCAGCACCTGGTCGAGCGCGATCAAGCTGATCATGCGTTGGTCAACGGCAAGGACCCCGCGCACGAAAGTCTTCGCCATATCCGAGGCAACGTCGGGCGTCGGGTGGACGAGATCATCGGTCACCGTGAGAATGTCGGACACCGCATCGACGAGAAGCCCAATGGTTTGCGCGCCTATCTGAGCCACGATGATCACGTGGCGGGCAGTCGGCTCAGCCGCCGGGAACCCCAATCTCGCGGAAAGATCCACGATCGGCAGCACAGTGCCTCGCAAATTGACGACGCCGCGAACGAAGCTTGGAGATTTGGGCAGCGCCGTCGCTTTTGTCCAACCCCGGATTTCGCGCACCGACATAATATCGACGCAGAACTCCCGAGTTCCCATGCGAAAAGCGATAAGCTCGCACGCCCGGGCCAAATCGGTTGGGCGTTGGTCTGGATTACTTGCGGTCTCGGTCATCTCATTAGCCTGCTGCACAAAGTTGTTCGAAACCAGTGGCAGCTACGCGCGAGCCAGCCACCACCGCATCGACGTCGAGAATTAACGCGACCCGGCCGTCGCCAAGAATGGTTGCCGCGGCGATGCCTGGAACATGCTGATAATTGGTTTCGAGGCTTTTGATAACGACCTGACGCTGGCCCAAAATGGCATCGACCAGAAGGGCGCTGCGCACGTGGCCTTCGGATTCGACGAGAAGCGCGACGCTTTTGCAAGGATCGGCAAATCCGGAACGGTAATCGAGCTCGTGGCCGACGTCGATCAGGGGGATGAACTGATCGCGGATTGCGATGACGCGAGAATTGCCGCCAAACCCATGCACTGCGTCAGCTTTTGGCTGCAATGTCTCGATGATGGCGGTCAATGGAACGACCAAAGTTTCGCCCGCTACGGTCACCACCATTCCATCCAGCACAGCAAGAGTCAGTGGCAGGCTCATGGTAAAGGTCGAGCCCTGGCGCGGCCTTGACCTTATAGAAATACGGCCGCCGAGCGCCTGGATGGATCGCCGCACGACATCCATGCCGACACCGCGCCCGGATATGTCCGAGACAGTCGATGCCGTCGAGAAACCAGGCAAAAAGATCAGATTGTCGATCTCTTCATCGGAAAGGGGCGCCTCGGCCGCGATCAGACCCTTCTCCGCGGCGATTGCCTTGACACGGGGCCGATCGATTCCAGCTCCATCGTCGGCAACCTCGATGACAATGCGGCCGGACCGGTGCAAGGCTGAAAGATGGACAAGGCCTTCCTCCGGCTTGCCCGCCGCCGCACGCAGCTCTGGCGTTTCAAGTCCATGATCGATGGCGTTGCGGATCATATGGGTGAGCGGATCGGCCAAACGCTCGATCACCGTCTTATCAACTTCGGTGTTCTCCCCCGCGGTTGTGAGGCGGACCGATTTGCCCGTCATCACCGCGACCTCTCGCACCAGGCGGGGCATCCGCTGGAATACCGATTTTACCGGCTGCGCGCGGATCGCCATCACGCTGTCCTGGATTTCCCTTGTCAATTGTTCCAACTCGTCGAGGCCCGTCGCCACACCCGATGCGCGGGCGAGCCCGGCTTCCAACATCCGTTGCGTCAGCATGGCCTGGTTGATCACCAATTCGCCGACGAGATTGATCAAGCGATCGACGCGATCGAGATCGACACGAATCGTGGCCTGCGAAGATTTGCCGGCGTCCGGCTTGCCTCCAGGAGGATTGCCTAATGCTTGCCCGGCGCTGCCCGCCTGAGCGGCGAGCGGCTCATCCATAGAAGCTTGGACGTCATTTGGCGGCACCTCCGGCGCGGCAAGCTCGGCTTCGACGGCGGCTTGCATTTTTTCGATGAGAGCCCCTAAGGCCATGTCATCGAGCCCTTGCGCCGCACCAACCTGCGCGACATCGAGCTCGCAATCCCATTCGACGAACTCGAACACAGCGCGGACGGCATTCTCATCTTGAACGGTCCGCAGCTCTATGGTCCAGCTGAGATAGCTGCCTTCTGGATCGAGTTCTTCCAGCACCGGCAAACGGGAGAAGTCGCAAGTGATGACTGCTTCGCCTAAACTACAAAGTTCCCGCATCAAAAGCGCGGTCTCGTTGGCCTTGGCGTAAAGGTCGGGTTTGGGCGTGAAGTGGATGATGAATTGATGTTCGTCTGGCGTAGATTCAATTTCCATGTCATCGAAACTGATTGGCACAGCCTCGAACACCGGGCCGTCCAAGTCATCACCGTGGCTGTCTTGATGGCCACTGTCGAGATCCTTGCCTGCCGCCTCGGGATCGAGGGCGCGGAGTTCGGCGGCGAGCGTGTCGCGCCGCCCCGTATCGGCGGCAGTGCCATCGCGGGCAGCGCGCACCAAATCAGCCAGCATATCCGCCGCGCGCAGCATCGTTTTCAAGACATCGCCAGAAGCTGCAAGCCGTCCCGCACGTAAGTGATCGAGAACATTCTCGAACACATGCGCAAAATGCACCAATTCATCGAGGTTGAAGGCGCCGGCACCACCCTTGATCGAATGGACCGCGCGGAACACTGCGTTCACTGTCTCGGGATCGGTATCCCCATCTTGAAGCACAAGAAGCCCGATTTCCAATTCGCCGAGCTGCTCTTCGCACTCCTGGAAAAACGTCTGCTTGATCGCGGCCATTGCGTCCATAGTCATGCACCTATCATTCATGTTCAGGCAGCGACGCGCCGGATTGCTTCGACGAGCTTGATGGGGTCAAACGGCTTGACGATCCAGCCAGTCGCTCCGGCGCGGCGCGCCCGGTCTTTTTTCATTGCGTCGCTTTCGGTCGTCAGAACGAGAATGGGAACCGCACGGTGCAAATCGTCGCCGCGCACGCCTTCGATGAAACCAAACCCGTCCATCCGGGGCATGTTGATATCGGTAATAATGACATCTGGCCTTGCGTCTTTCAGCACCTCCAAGCCATGCATTCCGTCCTCCGCTTGGACGACGCGATAGCCGGCATTTGACAAGGCTAGCATCAGCATTTCGCGCATGGTGCGCGAATCATCGACGGTCAATACGATCTTGCTCATTGAGGTTTATTCCCCCCAGTGAAATCGGTGGCGGAAACGCCGAGCCGCGCGAGCCCTTCGTTGAAATCGCCGGACACATTGACGAGAACGAAGGGAATTTTGTCGGCCTTCCAGGTCATGGCGGCGGAAAGAAACACTTGGAGACATTGACCGCCAAGCCGCTGGACGTTCGAGGCATCGACATGAATGGGTCTTCCCCGCAAAGTGAGAAACTCGACGGTGAGAGGTGTAGCGGCCTTAAGATCGAGAACTTCTGGCAATTCCACCACGCCCGGGTGAAGAATGTCCGAGTCAGGCGCAAGCGGCATCAAAATTCCTCCCAGCTTTCGTCCTGGCTATCCTGAGCCAGTGCGGGCTCGGGTTTACGAAGCGCGCCGCCGCGTGGTTGCGCCGCGCGTGTTTTCACGGCCGCGCGGATTACCGGCGCCGGGCGGCTCACTTTGCGCTCAGCCCGAATGCCCTCACTCTCCATCCGGCCGATCTGGAAACGGCTGACAAGACGAGCAGCCTCGTCGCTTTCCTCATTGAGCATATGCGCGGCCGCGGTGGTTTCCTCGACCATCGCAGCATTCTGCTGGGTCACTTGATCCATCTGGTTCAACGCCGTGTTGACTTGATGAAGCGCGGTTGCTTGTTCTTGTGCGCTCCCTGCTATCCCTGAAACGACGGTGTCGATTTCGGCCACTTGCGTGACGATCCGCCCCAGCGCCTTTCCGGTTGCGCCCACGAGATCGACCCCTTGTGCGACTTGGGTGGCTGATGCCGAAATGAGGCCTTTGATCTCTTTGGCGGCCTCGGCGGAGCGCTGTGCCAGCGCCCGCACCTCGGAAGCGACCACCGCGAAGCCGCGCCCGGCATCGCCGGCACGGGCCGCCTCGACACCCGCGTTCAAGGCTAGAAGATTGGTTTGGAACGCGATCTCATCGATGACGCCAATGATCTGGCCGATTTGCCGCGACGATGTTTCGATGCCACCCATCGCCGTGATCGCCTGACGGACGACTTCACCGCTTTCGTCCGCATTTGATTTGGCACCTGACACGACTTCCCGAGCGTGAAGGGCGCCTTGCGCGGTGTTCTTCACGGTCGTGGTGATCTCATCGAGCGTTGCGGCGGTTTCTTCGAGGCTCGCCGCCTGCTGCTCGGTGCGACGCGAAAGATCGTCCGCCGCGGCAGAAATTTCCCCGCTTCCCAAATGCATCGCATCGATTTTCGTGCGGAGACTCTGCATCGTTTGCTGCAGCTTTTCGACCGCGCTGTTGAAATCGCTACGCAGCTTTTCTGTTTTCGGCGCAAACAAAGTATCAATACGGTAGGTGAGGTCGCCATCCATAAGCCGCGCGAGGCCGGAAGCGAGATTATTGATCGCGATCTGATCCTGGCGCGCAGCCTCGGCCTCACGCGCCAAGCGCTCCGCATCCTCTTGTTGCCAGCGCTTGATATCTTCTTCTTCTTGCGCCTTCTGTTGAATTTTCTTGATGGCCTGATCCTTGAAGACTTGGACCGCTTCCGCAATCCGGCCAATTTCGTCATTGCGGCCTACCCCGGGCACGGCGATCGTCACGTCGCCGTCAGCCAAGTTCTTCATGACGGCGGTCATCTCCGTCACGGGCCGGGCGATGCTGCGCGTCAGCCACCAGCCGACAAGCACCGCCAGGAGAAGCGTCGTAAGCCCGCCGCCCGCCGATGCCATATGCGCCAGGCCGATCAATTGATCTTGCCATTTCTGGGCACTCGCCGAACGCCCGGCGATTTCGTCGCGCGCTGCATTCGCCGCCTTCTGCAATGAAGCAAAAATGTTTTGCGCGCGGTCCGATTCAGCGAGTTCCGCGGCCTGCGCGGACGTTGGATTGTCGCGAATCAAGCGGATGATGGGATCGCCGATTTCCTGCCGGTAGACGGCCTCGGCGCTTTCAACCTAAATCCGGCAGTTG
>PLUZ01000523.1 GCA_003162995.1 Methylocapsa sp.
ACCCTGTATAAATTTCGTTCGAAGCGACCGATCGCAAACGCCGGAATATTTTTGCACTGGAATTACGCACCAAAAAAGCCCTGTAATATCAATGGCCAAATTTGCGTGCAGAATTCTTGATTTTCGCACGTCACGGCTTAGGCCAAGTGGGGCGTTCAATCATCACTGCGGTAAGCTTGTCTTTCAGGATGGTTGACGGTCGATTGATCAGCGGCCAACGAATGGCTTGCAGCGTCACGCCAAGCGGGACGGTTCGCAAAAGCTCGGCTTCGTCGATGGCTTCGAAAAAAAGCCCTTACAAGGGTTCCTTTACGCAAGAATGGTAGGCGGTATTGCGCGAGACCAAGGCACCTGAGCCAAGACTGCATCCTGTCGGACCATTTTTGAGCGCACTCGTCGCTACGGCGCTGACCGTGGCGGGAGTCCTCGTCTTGTCGGGAGCGCTCATATTGATCGTAACGATTGTTCCGCTGGGCGTTCATGCGGCGCGAAGCATCGATGTCAGTCTTCTAGCCAAACAAATAACGTGGGCTGACGGCAAAACGGTGGCCGCCGTCACCATATTTGCGGCGACTTATCTGGTCATGGCCATCGGCAAGCTGCCCGGCTATCAGCTCGACCGCGCCGGCGCGGCGCTGCTCGGCGCTAGCCTAATGATTGCCTTAGGCGTCGTCTCGCTCGATGAAGCGTACCGCGCTATCGATTTGGACACGATCACGCTCCTGCTCGGCATGATGATCGTCGTCGCCAACCTGCGCCTGTCCGGTTTTTTTCGGCTGGTGAACAATTGGGTCGTGACGCGCGCCCACCATCCATTCGTATTGTTGGTGGCGATTGTTCTGGTGACAGGCTCGCTTTCGGCCTTTCTCGTCAACGATACGATCTGCCTGGCCATGACCCCGCTCGTGCTCGATCTCGTCTCCAGACTCAAACGCGATCCGATCCCATATCTACTGGCCATTCCACTTGCCTCCAACGTCGGCAGCGCCGCGACGATCACCGGCAACCCGCAAAACATGATCATCGGCAGCCTCTCGCATATCCCCTACGGGACGTTCGCTGCGGCGTTGTGGCCGGTGGCCGCCGTTGGCCTCGCCCTTACGGCGTTGCTCATCGCCCTCTTTTACCGCCAAGAGTTTTTAACCGGCGAACGGCTCCCCACCGTTTCGGCCAGTCCGGCCCGCCACCATCCGACGCTCGTCATCAAGGCAGTTCTCGTAACGGTCGCGATGATGGTCTTCTTCTTCGCCGGACAGCCGGTCGCCAAGGTGGCGATCGTCGGCGGCGCGTTGCTGCTGTTTACGCGCAGGGTCAAAGCGGAAAAGGTCTATCGCGAGATCGATTGGCCGCTCTTACTGATGTTCGCCGGCCTATTCATCGTCGTGGCGGCGCTGGAGGCGAACGTGCTAACGCCGGAAATGATCGCTGCAGTCGGTAAACTCGATCTTGAGACGACGCCTGTCCTATCGGCGATCACGGCCGTGTTGTCGAATCTCGTCAGTAATGTTCCCGCTGTCCTCGTCTTGAAACCGTTCATTGCCCACTCATCCGATCCCCAACGGTCTTGGCTCATCGTCGCTATGGCTTCGACGCTTGCGGGCAACTTCACGCTTATCGGATCGATCGCCAATCTGATCGTCGCACAGCGTGCTCGCGCCGGGGGTGTCACAATCGGGTTCTGGGCCTATTTCAAGGTCGGCGCGCCGTTGACGATACTGTCGATCCTGTTCGGCGTCTGGTGGCTTTGACAACATGGCGACGTTCACCGCAAGCATACACAAAACAACGCGGATCGGCTCCACGGAGCCGTTCCAAGCCATCCATCACAACGGCAACGCACAGGACGGTTGGATCATGAATGATGTCGTGGTTAACTCCGACGCGCCGGACAATCGCGCCAGCAAGGCCGGCTTCCGCCCCGCCTCCCTAGATGCCATCAATTTCTTGCTTTCCGATGTCAGGGGCGCGCTCGGGCCTTACCTGAACGTCTTCTTGGTCACCCAGCAACAATGGAGCCAATCTGAAGTCGGCTTGGTGACGACCGTCAGCGGTCTGCTTGGCCTCTCGGTCCAAACGCCGATCGGCGCTGCGATCGATGAGACCCGCGCCAAGAGAAGCCTGATCATCCTGGCGCTTGTCGTGCTGGCTATAGGAGCCACCGCCATCTTCGCCATGCCGCGTTTCTGGCCTGTGGCGATTGCGAACAGCCTTATCGCAGTTGCCGGCGACATTTTCGGGCCTGCGGTCGCGGCCTTGACCTTAGGACTTTATACGCGGAAACAGCTAGCCCGACGCATGGGGCGGAATTCAGCCTTCGACCATGCTGGCAACGTCGCCATCGCCATAATCGCAGGCGCGGTCGGCTATTTCTTCTCACAGCGCGCTGTCTTTCTTCTCGTCCCTGTCTTCTCCGTGCTCGCGGGTATCGCAGTGCTCTCTATCCCAGCCGCGGCCATAGACCACGATCGGGCGCGAGACCTAGATATGGGATCAGATGCGTCCGGGCCACTGTCGATAGCTAATTAACTTGGCCGGATTTGGTAGCACATCAAAAGTCCGCTTCTTCTGTT
>PLUZ01000449.1:0-6894 GCA_003162995.1 Methylocapsa sp.
CGTTCGGGCTCGGTCAAGCGGGTTGGCGGTGCCATCGGCGAGGGGGCCGCTGTCGCCGCGCAGTTGCACAGCTATCTTGCTGGGCGGCGTCCAGGACTGGCCGCGCAAAGCTCCACATGACATTCTGCGCGAAGTGCCCGCATGGTCTCACCCTCCTGCGTTGGCCAGCTTTTGCTCTACCATTGAAACCTCCGGAATTTGCGCTCGTGCCATATTGATCCGGGAAAACCTGGCCTAGATAACATAGCGCGCGACGGTAAGCATGCGGCTGCGGAGTCCGGCATGGGCTCGATCCTGTCAAGGATGCGAGTCGCCGCCACCCTGCCGATGGGCGGCGTCGATGGCCTTAACAAACTCCGCGTCCACGCCAAGGGACCTCAGGGTCTGCAACGGAATCAGAAGCGCGGGTCCGCAGGCGGCGATCACATGCAGCAATCCGGCCGGCTGTACAACCAAGCCGTCCAGCTTTGCATCCGGCCAAAGGAGGAAATTCAGCTCTGTTTCCTTAAGGGCGTCGACGCATTCCGGCTCGCCGCCGCCGCGTTTCGCCAAGTCCCTATAGAGGTCTGAAAGCCAGCCGGACGAGACGGTGCCCAAAGTCGAGCCATCCCCCGCTGTATCGGCCCCCGTGCGCTGCGCCAGCTCCGGCAACAGCTTCGCCCAATCAACCAACCCACCGGTGTTCAAATCGAAAACCAGCGCCACCGTGCTGGTGTCGGGATAGGCGCCGCCGCAATAATAATCGTCCGAGGCGACGAAGCTCAAATAGCGCGGCCCTTGCATCGTCACGGAAACCTTGCGCGACCAATCAGCGCGCTTTCGGCCCATGCGCAAACAGTCCCTTGCGTCTTTTCGCACCCGGCCGTCGCCGCGCGCCAACAGTTTGTTAATCCGCTCGACGATCGCGGGGTCCCCGCCCGCGACAAGCCGAGGGAAGGCGGCGACGTTGATCGCAATAGGCGGCAGTTTCTTAAGTTTGATGGAGCCCGAGTCATTTGCGGCACGGGCTTGGCTCGCCGAGGCGGCGAGAAACACAAAGCAGAGAAAAACACGCGTCTTGGCACGCACAGTGTCAGGTCCGCGCATGCGGTTGATCGTATCGTCGCGCCGCGTCGCTCATGCTCTTACGAATCATCGACGCTCCAGCGCGCGACCTCTGTGCCTTGGATGTCCAAAATCCGGAACCCACGGGGCAGCGGCTTATGGACCCGCTGAATAATGACATTCGCGTAAAGCGACTTGGCGTGGGTCACCACATGCGGGAGATCTGCTATATCGGTCGTCATCCGGTCGAGAACTTCGGGCGGGGAGCCTTCGCGAAGCATCCCAACAAATTCGATATGAAACATGGGCGGCACCTCCCTGTTTTTTTTCCTAATGACTAGGCAGTTAGGGCGCCGCGAGCCGATGTCAATCCGGCAAGCTCACGCTCATAAAGAGTTGGGGCATGTTCCGAAAAAGTCGAACAACTTTTTCGGAACATGCTCGTCAGATCAGATAGATCCTGTCCGGCAGCTGGTCCTCGCCCCCAGGCTCGGGCGGAAAATGCTCGGCAAGGACGTGCCCGCATTTCTCGACCGCGATAACAAAGCCTTCCGCGATCTCGCCTTCGCCCGCGCACGACAGAAGCGTGTCGATCGCGTCCTGCCAGACGGATTGATCGACCTTGGACGCGATCCCATCGTCTGCGACGATGCGCGCGTAATGTTCGGCGAGCGAGACGAAGATCAGGACGCCGGCGCGGTTTTTCTTGCGCGCCATGCCGCGAATCATGAATTGCTCCATCGCGGCGCGATGGGCTTCCGCGCGGCGGGCGCGGTGCGGAACGAGGATCCGGCCCAGAGAAGATTCCGACAGGATTAAAAACAGCACCACGAAGAGAACGATCTGCGCCAGAAAAATTTCACGCACGGAAAGATTGGTCAAGGCGATGAGAATCCACGGCGCGATCAAGGCCAGGAGCGCCGACCGGGCGGTCGCGTAGGTCATATAATTGGAGGACGCGCGGGCGAGCACGCAGACGATTTCCCCGGCAGTATTTGCCTCCGCCGCCAGGATCGCTTCACTGATGCGGCGCTGGTCTTCTTGCGAGAGCAGGTCTTTTTGCGAGAAACGCGTCATCACCAACTCCCCGAAGCGCCGCCGCCGCCCGACGATCCGCCGCCACCAGAAAAGCCGCCGCCCGAGCCGCTTCCCCAGCCGCCGCCCCGGCCGGAGCTCATCAGCATGCCGAGCAGGAAGGACAGGAGATTGCCGCGCTCGCGCGGCGGCGTCAGCAAAAAGAAGATGAACACAAAGAGGGCTAGGGCAATCCAGGGGCCGAGGTTGTCCAAGGTCGTATCCTGGCTGACGACCCGCAGGTCGGGGCGCTTCTGCCACTCCGAGGAATCCGTTGTCAGAACGGTGATGATGTCGTCGACGCCACGCTCGATGCCACCGCCGTAATCGCCGAGCTTGAAGCGCGGCGCCATCGCATTGGTGATGATGATCTTCGATAGGGCGTCGGTCAGGGTGCCTTCGAGGCCATAGCCGACCTCGATCCGCACCTTGTGCTCATTCGGCGCGACGAGGAGCAGCACGCCATTGTTTTTTTGCTTCTCGCCAAGCCCCCAGGCGCGAAACAGCGCATTGGCGTAAGGCTCGATCTCATCGCCTTCGAGCGATTTCACCGTCGCCACGACGAGCTGAATGCCGGATTTCGATTCGAGCGAGGCCAGCTTCGGCGTGATCTTGCCGGCAACCGCCGGCGGAATGATATTGGCGGCATCGACGATACGCCCGGTCAGCGGCGGAAACGTATAGGCCCATGCAAAGCTGACGAAGGCAAAGGCCGCGAGCAGAGCCACGGCCGGGCAAAGACCCGCCCGTGCGAAGCTTTCCGCACGGCGTGGAAGTCGTCTTTCGCCATGCCAAACTCTAGCCATTTGCGTTATCCACGCAAGGCGTGCGGGCGAAAAATCCGCCGTCAAAATTTGACTTGCGGCGGCGTCTGCGCCGTCTCATTGGCGGTGAATTCGGCCAGCGGCTTGTTGCCGCGAAAGAAGGTCGCCGCCCAAAGCAGGCTCGGGAAGGTCTTGAGGCTGAGATTATAGGCGCGGACGGCCTCGATATAATCGCGCCGCGCGACGGAGATGCGGTTTTCGGTGCCTTCAAGCTGCGACTGCAGGGCGAGGAAGTTCTGGTTCGATTTCAAGTCGGGATAATTCTCGCTGACCGCGAGTAGCCGGCCAAGCGCCCCGGACAATTGCCCCTGGGCATCCTGGAATTGCTTGAGCTTGTCGGGATCGGTCAGTTGCGAGGCGTCGATTCTTACGGATGTCGCCTTGGCGCGCGCTTCGATGACGGAGGTGAGCACATCCTTTTCCTGCTTGGCATAGCCTTGCACCGTCGCGACCAGATTGGGGATGAGATCGGCACGCCTTTGATATTGATTCTGCACATCGGCCCATTTGGCCTTGGCCTGCTCCTCGAGCGTGGGAATCGTATTGTAGCCGCAGCCTGAAACACTGAGGCCGAGGAATGCGAGGGCAAAAAACGCGCGAAGGCGCGGGAAAATCCCGGCCGCGCGGGGGAATTCGAATTGATCAAGGAAACGCGTTGGTGACAAAATCATGGGTCGGACCTCCAGCTTCGGTCAAACTAATCGGTTCGGGCGCGTTGCGCAAAGGCGCGAGGCACGCGCACGCTTTACTTCAGTACAATAGTGTTACGTCGGATCTTTGACCGCTGACTCGCCGCTCTCATCGATCGCGCAGCTCAATTTTGGCGCATCTGGCTTACGGAGCAGCAATGTGGCGATCCGCCAATAAGGGGTCACGATGTAGAGATGATTCCGGAGCGGCGTCTTTATGATGGTTAAGCACAGCCCAATGCTGAACAGGCACCAGACTGCGGGCCATTCATTGATGTTGGATGTCGTGAGTTGCGACGCGAAGGGCCCGGCGAGATAGGAAAACAAGATGAAACGCCAACTTCCATAAAGGGCTGGCATCGCGAATGCCGTGAGGAGATAGGCGGGATAGCCGTTCCCGAGCCAATTCACATGCGTCAAGCTATTTCCAATGCCGTTGGTGGGAACGAGCCACGCCAAATGCCATTCGCCGCGAACTGTGCAGAGGAGTTTCCCGCAGAGTGGCCGGCCGGTCTCGCAGGCGCCTGCCCAGGCAAATGGATAAAGCTGCACCAGCATGCAGATCGCACCGGCAAAGCAGGCGGTGTAAGCAAAGGGCGCAATCCGCGACGCTAAGTCCTTTGGCATGAAATAGAGCGCGACCGCATTGATAAAAAAGGGCTGAAAGGTGATGTGCAAATAGCCAAACAGCGTCAGAACTTGATTGAGCGGGTTGCCACACTCATTGACGACCGTATAGCTCACAGCTTGCAGAACTTCCATACTGGAAAAATAGAGAAGGCAGCCCCACAGGGCTGGCGGCTCCGGATTGCGCTTCAAGGCGGAATAGGCCGCGCTCGCCACGCCCGTCGCCGCCAATACGGCCGATGCCTCCCCGTTCCAGCACATTGCTCTAATCCAACTTTCTTGTTGGCGTTCCAATACAAGATTACGCGCATCTGGCAAATGCCGCCTGAGACCAAACGTAAGCTTTGCTGTAATGAAGCGGGGACGACAGCGAGCCTCCCCCACGGACACGCTTTGAACGTGAAGATGGGCCCCGTTCTTTCAATCGCCGCGCTTTTCCTGTTTGGCGCGCAGGATCGCGGCGTTCAATTCGCCGCCGAAGATGAAAATGGCAGCGACCATATAGAGAAACACGAGCGCGATCATAACCGAGGCGAGACCCGCATAGGTCGTGACATAATTGCGGGCGAATTCGGCGAGGTAGGAACCGAAGGCAATGCCAGCGGCGATCCACATCGCTATGGTCAGCAATATTCCCGGCGCCATGTCGACAAACGACCTTCGCCCTGCTGGCAGAAATTTGTGCGCGAGGATAAGCGCCAGCAGAAGCACCACACTCGCAATCGCAAAACGGCTGAAGGTAACCAGGCGATCGAGCGGCTCGAAACCTGGCGCGAAATGCAGCACGACTGTCCATATCAAGGGCGCGAAAACAACGAGGAGGGCGAGGGTCAGAAGCGAGAGGGCACCAACGAAAACATAGGCGATGGATTCAAGCCGCAACAGCCACCATGCCCTTGTGTCCTTGACGTCATAGGCGCGGTTGAGCCCGATCCTTATCGCTTCGACGCCGCTCGACGAAAAATAGATCGCCAGAATGATGCCTATCGTGAGGACCCCGCTCCGCGTGTGCGTCAAGACATCGTGAATCTCGCTCGCGATGGGCGCGGCGACCTGCTGCGGCCAGGTCTGGAATAGAAGGCGCACCGCTTCGTCCGCCAGAGTCTTCGTGCCGAAAAACCCGGAGAGCGCGGTGACAAAGATCAGAAAGGGGAACAATGATGTCAGTATCGACAAAGCGATGTGACTGGCAATGGCCCAGCCATCATCCCGCAAAAAGCACATGACGGCATCGTAAAAGATCCGGAAAACAAAGCGCATGCGTTGGCTGCCTCCGCGCAAGGGCTAAGGGAAAGCCGCGGAAGGCTCCCCCGCCAAATGTGATTTGCCTGTGTGCAGGAACCACAAATGGGGAGCTTTTCCCGGTTTTGTACGGGTCATATGATGTTCGTTATTCGTTCCAATCTCCCCGCGAATCAGTTAGAGATCGCCGTATGGAGCGTGTTTTATTTTATCTCAACGGCACACGGATCGCGGTCGCCGATCTTCTTCTTGGCGCCGCAGGCCTTGCCTTAGTTCTGCTTGCGATCATGGCTTGGAGCCTTGCGGCGCGCGCCCGCGCGAACAGCCGGGACACGCTTGCGGCCGCCGAGCGCCAGCGCGAGATGTTTCACGCGATGGAAGAGATCTCGCGGCAAAACGCCGGGCTCACCGGATCGGTGCGCAGCGTCGCCGAGGTTTTGGGTTCGCGTCAGGCCGATCTCGCGCGGCTCGTTGCCGATCGGCTCGATGCCGTCGGGACGCGGGTCGGCGCCGGTCTCGAAGCCTCCGGCAAAACCGCCGGCGAACATCTGGCCAAACTGAACGAAAGACTCGCGGTGATCGATGCGGCGCAGGCAAGGGTCGCCGCGCTGACCCAAGAAGTCGTCGGCCTCAAGGATATTCTTGCCAACAAGCAAGCGCGCGGCGCCTTCGGCCAAGGCCGCCTCGAAGCTATCATCAAAGACGGCCTGCCCCCCGCGGCCTTCGAATTTCAATACACGCTCTCCAACAATACCCGCCCCGATTGCGTGATCCGCTTGCCGGGCGACCCCAGGCTGATGATCATCGACGCGAAATTTCCGCTCGAAGCCTTCACGGCGCTGCGGGAAGCCGCGAGCGAAGAGGCGCGCAAACATGCGGCGGCAAGGATTCGCACCGATGTCATAAAACATGTCCGCGATATTGCGGACCGCTATTTTCTGCCCGGGGAAACCCAGGATATAGCGATTCTGTTTGTGCCCTCCGAATCGCTTTACGCCGATCTCCACGAATATTTCGAGGATATCATTCAAAAGGCGCATAAGAGCCGCATCATCATCGTTTCGCCATCCCTGCTCATGATGGCGGTTCAGGTCATGCAGGCGATTGTCCGCGACGCGCGGGTGCGGGAAGAAGCGCATGTCATCCAAGCGGAAGTGCGCCGCCTTGTCGAGGAGGTGGAGCGCCTGCAAACGCGCGTGGCAAAGCTCGACGCACATTTCAAAATCGCGCAAGAGGATGTCGATCAGATCATCACGTCCGCCGGCAAGATCGCGCGGCGCGGCACGCGGATCGACCGGATGGATTTTTCGACCCCGTTGCCCGAAATTTCAGCGGGATCTTTCGACAAAGCGGCGGAATGACTTTCGCCGCTTCATGAACTGGTAAAGACGGAC
>PLUZ01000449.1:6919-8576 GCA_003162995.1 Methylocapsa sp.
TCGCCGACGCGGACCATCGTGTAGGGGAAGCCAGGCGCGATCTCCACATCCTCTAGCTTCCAGTCGAACAGCTCGCCGTAAAATGACTTTGCCTTATCAGGGTCCTGAGTGGTGAGTTCCACATGCACGAAAGGATTTGCCATGACTGCTCCGTCGCTTGATTTGCCGCAGGTATATTATTCCGAGTTCATAGGTGTATGAGTGAACCGCTGGCCCGCTAGTCAGTGCGTGAGGCCGGCACGGTTTATCTCGGGCGACACGTGGCCAGGTAAAGCCCGCATCGTGACGATATCGTGATGGTTTTGAGGCGAACGGACTTTAAAACAGCGTCCGGCTGCGGATCGCGGCAGTGAGCGTCCCTTCGTCGAGATAGTCGAGTTNNTTGGACTCCGCCAAAATGCCTGTGATGTAATGAGCTGTCGTCTGTCCATCGACGGTGGCGTTGAGCGCGAGAATTACTTCCTTGACGTGATCCTGTGCGACGCGGGGGCCGAGGCTTGCGAGGTTCAGATCTTTGGGGCCAATGCCGTCGAGCGGCGACAAGGTTCCGCCGAGCACATGATAGCGCGCGCTCAAAACTCCGGCGCGTTCGAGCGCCCAAAGATCGGCAACCGTCTCGACGACGATGAGGGTGCCGCTGTCACGCCGCTCGTCCCGGCACAGAGTGCAAGGATCGCATGTATCGATATTGCCGCAAGTCCGGCATGTCACGATTGTTTCGCAGGCAACTTTTAGCGCGCTGGCGAGCGGCGCAAGAAGCTCTTCGCGCTTGCGGATGAGATGCAGGGCGGCGCGGCGCGCCGAGCGCGGTCCAAGCCCCGGCAGACGCGCCAGCAAATGAATGAGCCGCTCGATCTCGGGACCCGCGACTCTTTCAGCCATCGCNNGCTAGTCCGGCAGTCAGGCCCTTCATTTTTTCTTCCATCAGGCGTTCGGCCTTTTTGCGCGCATCCTCATGCGCCACGACGATCAAATCCTCAAGAATCACTTTCTCGTCGGCTTTGAGAAGCTGATCGTCGATCGCAAGCCCCTTCATCTGGCCCTTGGCGGTAAGGGTCACGCGAACCATGCCGCCGCCTGCCTGTCCCTCGACCTCGATGCGCTCCATCTCGGCTTGCATCTCCTGCATTTTTGCCTGCATGGCCTGCGCCTGCTTCATCAAACCCAACATGTCGGCCATAACTGATTTCCCTTTGTTGCGATGAATGGTGAGCAGAACAATACCTGCTCAAAGCTCGTCTTCCATAGTGATGCCGTCGTTAAAGGCGATTTCATCATTCGCCCCGGTGTCCATCGCGGCGGGTGGAACGTTTTCCGGCGCCGGCTCGGTGGTGCGGACCGCTACGATCTCGGCTCCCGGGAAGGCGGCGAGCACGCTTTGCACCAATGGCTCGGCGCGCACGCCGGACAAAGCTTTTTGTGTCTTGGCGTCTTCCTGCTCCTTGAGGCTCGGCGCGGCGCCGGGTGCGTTTGATACCGCGACCATCCAGCGGCTTCCGGTCCATTCCTGCAAGCGGCGCGCGAGCGTTTGTGCTAGCTGCGGCGAGCCGCCCGGCAGGACCGAGAATTCGATCTGCCCTTGCTCGAAACGAACGAGGCGCACGTCGCGTTCAAGCGCGAGCTTCATTTGAATGTCGCGATGATGGCCGGCGAGCGC
>PLUZ01000462.1:0-2216 GCA_003162995.1 Methylocapsa sp.
ATGAGTTTCGCACGCTTTCAAAATATAAACGGCACGCCTAAGGAATCGAATAGCGCATAACGACTAACGCCCTCACTTCGCTCCAGTGGAAGCAACGTGGTCGTCTTTCTATATAGTTAGCATGCTTCCACTATTGGTTGACGTCAAGTCCCTAACTGTAAAAAAGACCTGGCGCGCCTTGGCCCGTTAACNNGAGGCATAGCGCTCTCGCTTGATGTCACTTCACGGGATCAGCCCCGCGACTGTTCATAAATGACCCTATCGCGAGAGGGTTGCGGTTCCGCTGCTCGCGCGAAGTCGCCGCTTATTTTGGCCTGACACTCCCGCCGCAATCGCCCATAGGCGATGGTTTTCAGGACCAAGCGGGCCTGATATAGCATTCCCGGCGGGCTAGCGATAAATGAAACGGTTCAAAGGAATATGCCTATGTGGCTATGGATAGTTCTTCTTTCCGCCGGGGTAGTGCTTCTTTTTATTTGGTATCTTATTCGCTAACGTCCATATGACCACGTTGATCGTGGCGCGCCAAAACTTTGAAATAGAACGGCGACGCTAGGGCAATCAATTGCAGATGCCAATGCTGCCGAATTTAATGCCTGAACTTGATCAACTCCTCAGTGCACTGTTTTTGGTGGCGCTGCTGCTTTATCTTATTCCAGCTGTCTTTGGATTGGGCAGCTCTACTAAGGGGCGGCAGTGGTTCCAGCGCGGCGCCATTCTCACGCTTGGAACTGCCATAGCGATTGCGGTAGTCGCGAGCGTGATATGGTTCACTCGATGACGCCTGAACATCTTGTTAGCCCATAGCTTTGGCCCCGACCTCAACGGGCTCAATCAAGCTCGGGTCATCGTCTCCACGACTCGACACACAGAACATGGCTTTTGCCCGATGGTCTCGGCCCGCGCGTTGAACGTCGATGGCACTTCCTTGGCTTTTTTCCACCAGCCAGGAATGAGACCCCAGCGCATCGGGACAAGCTCCGGGTTGGTTTCTGCCGATCTCACGACATCGACACCGTCGTTGTCGGGGCGATGTTGTAGCGGGGCCGCAAGTTTCGAGCCGGCTAAAGCTCTACCAGTTCACGCCACGTGTAGCTTTGGGTGAAGCATCCGCACAGGGCGTGAGCTTATCATTTATGGGAGATCGCCGAGTACATACATCGTGCTGATAAGTGGTGATTTGGTATAGTTATTGCTTGCAGAAGTTCAGAACCGCGCGGACGTTTGGGCGATGGTGCACCAGGGATTAGGACGTTCAATCAGGATCCTCTCGGGAGGGGCGACTTTTGGGGGCTTCCACACCTTACAAGGAGTGGCCTGCCATGATTATCCAGCTCAGTGTTTTTATTCCCGTAGTCATCACAATATATACAGCAACCGGCGCTTGGGTTTTCTCCTGCGACCCCTTCTCAAAAACTATCGACGTTGTGCGGGGAGGACTTTTATACGGCTGGGTCAGTGTATTGTTTATCTGCACGCAGTTTCTCGTTTTCCAGAGATATGACGGTGCCTTGTTCTGAAACAGAATTCTGATAAAAGTTTACGCATTGCGCATAATTATTAATCTTCAATCGTAGTTATAATTTAATAACGCCGACGTGGTTCTGGCCGCTCTTAAGCCACCTCGCCGGTCAGAAGGCGCCCGCCGATCCTCCCCAGGCGGCCACCTTCTTCTATTCCGCGATTATCAATTGAAGGCGGCATCGCATCGAACGAGGATCAACCGAGCGCTTCTAATCCATCTCGCGTTTGCGGCGCCATTACGGAGAGAAGTCGGCCGTCGATTTGGTAACTCTTGAGGTGCATCGGCGCGGCGGACTTGTGCTTGGTCCTTATCTCGACGCCCGGCGTCTCGGCAAGCTCCCGAAAGACCTTCGTTGGCGCGCGCTCGGCAAGCCGGGTGCCGTCGAGATAGATGCGCACCTTGACGCCACGATCGGCGGCGCGCGTGAGCGCTTGCATAACAGGCCAGTCGGTTAGGGCATAAGCGGCCAGGTCGATTGCACGCGGGGCGCCGAATGCACAGAAATCGTCGGCGAGTATGAGGCGGCAGCGTGAGAATTACTTTAATCGCGATCGCAACGGCGGCCCGTCGCGGGTCTTTGTAGAAAGCGTGCATCGGCTACGCTGGTGGCGGCGAAGGCCAGCAAACAAAAAATCGCGATCTTCTTGAGATTTTTCATCGCCCGTCCCCTTTGTCTGGTTGCCGCCCGCGC
>PLUZ01000462.1:2227-3751 GCA_003162995.1 Methylocapsa sp.
TGCCGCCAAAACGCCCGGTGTGAGCACAGGCAACGCGGCAAGACCATTGGTTGAAGCGATCTTAAAAAGAAAAAGGCGGCGCATAGGCGCACCGCCAAAGTTTAGAGCGGGGAGGGATGTTTGCTCTGCCGCCTAAACAAACGATTCCTGCAGATGGTTCCACAAGGTTTCCAATGCCGGCGCAAAGGCACATGAACCGCGGCAAAGGGTAAAGAGCGGCGGGAAGCGGCCGGAGTGAGCGAGGGGCAAGGCTGCGAGGCGATCGAGATCCTGACGATCCGCTGACGAAAGCTTTTGATGAGTGGTAGCGGAGGTCCGTTACCGCCAATACCCCCGACAAGAATTTCCGTCGTTCACAGTCGATCTAAGTGCAGGCGTTCCCTGACTAAGTAAGATTATGCTCTACCAGCGGCAATCTTGTTATCNNATCGTATCCGTGGTGACAGGGCCGCGGGCTCTTCCCCGCGGCAGAAGCAGACCGCCCCCGCATAAGTCTCCGCCGCGAACATCCGGGCTGCGCTTCCAAATCGAGATGGGAAAAGTCAATGGAGAATTTCCGTCTGAATAGAGCAGATGCCAGAGGCGGGCGCATCTTCAAGATTTGCGAAGCCCGACACGAATTCGCGCACCTCGCCTTTCACAGCATAGATGGAACGCATGAACGGCCGTTCGCCCGGCGCACTTGGCTTGCGCACGTTCGGCATGATACCGCAGTCACCCCCACAAGATAGCTTCTGCGCGCACAGAGAACGGCGGACTACGTTGCGCGCCGTTTGCGGCGGAGAATGAAGCGCGGCCGACAGAAGTTGCCGGAAAAGCAGGGACGAACGGGTTTAGACCGCTTGGTGGTTAGCCTGTGGCATAAATAATGCCTGTCAACCGACAAGTCAGGAGAAATGGGAAAGTGTATGCGGTTGATGGCGCAATTCAGACAATTCGCCACTCGTGTTCCGCAAAGTCAGGCTCAGGTGCGTGGCCTCATCCGTATGGCAAGCCACTTCTCAGCTGTTCCAGGCTGGGGCGCGCCCTCCTTCGATATGGATCCGCACGGCAATTTCCCCGCCATGCCTCTTTTCGGCGATCCTGAAGTTACCGTGGTCACGTTCACCGCAAAACAGGTTACGGGCCGGATCCCGCACTTCGATGACTGAACCTGTCCGCGCCATCCTGATGGACCTCGAAGGCGCAGCCGTGCCCATGACTTTCATGACCGAAACCCTGACGCCCCTCGCCAGCAAGCGGCTGGGCGGCTATATTGCTCAACACGCATCGGACCCCGAAGTTGAGGATGCTTTGGAGGAAGCCGGACGCCTTATGGGTGGTTTCTCTTTGAAGCTTGAGGAAGCGGAGGCGCTCCTTTTGCGCTGGATGAAACAGGGCCGCAAGGCGACGCCACTGAAGATTATCCAGGGCCTGATCTGGCAGGAAGGTTATGAGACGGGTTCGATCAAGGGCGAGCTTTATCCTGATGTCGCCGATAGTCTTAAAACCTGGGCGTCCGCCGGCCTTCGGCTTTTCGTTTAT
>PLUZ01000037.1 GCA_003162995.1 Methylocapsa sp.
TGTTGCATTAGCCGAGGGCACAGAAACTGCGCTGGCCGTGATGCAGCTCTCTGGAATGATTTGTTGGGCATCACTTGGCGCCACCAGAATCCACACAATCCGGCTTCCGTCCACTGTTCGCGAGGTCTGGCATTTCCCGGATTCGGATGATGCCGGACTCACATCAGTATCAAAGGTCTTCGCGGCGTTTAGTCCGGTTCGCCGCGTCGTAATGCAAAGCCCACCTAAAGGGTTTGGTGACTGGAACGACTATCTCAACAAGAAGGAACTCGAAAAATGTACGGCTTAGCAACGGGGACTATTTTCAAGGACGTCGAGGTCAGGGAAAGCAAGGCGGGCAAGACGTTCGCCAAGGCTACTATCAAATCAGGAAGCGGCGACGAGACCATTTTCGTTCGTGTGATTGCGTTCGATGGGCCGCAACTTGATGCGCTTCGCAATCTGCGGTCTGGCGACTCGATCACTGTTCAGGGGCGCATCAAGCTCTCGACCTATCAGAAGGCGGGAGAATGNNGATCAGGTTGTGACTCTCCGCAAATCAGAGACGGGCGCGAAGGCACAGGAGCGAACCCCGGAACCGACGAGGCGAGCGCCGGGCCAGACCACGGCCAAACTCATCGACGATGAAATCATGTTTTGACGAAAAAAGGCCCAGCACAAAGCCGGGCCAATGTTTCCGATATCAAAAAACGGCGACGCAACTCGCCATTCACCCAAGGAAGATCAACGTGGAAAAGCCTACGATATCTCTCGTACCAAATCAAGAAATTTCCGCCGAGCTTGAGCGGAAAATTCTGGAGCGCGCCGACCTCGAATTGCAGCGCATAGCAGATGCGACAGGCCAGCAAATACGCCTTCTCAACATCACCGCGACCAAGAGTACACCAAAGGGCGGGAGGTCTCTCTTGCTCTATAACCGTGACGGCAGCGTGCGCATGCTGGTTCAAATTCCTTGGCACGCTAAGGATGACGGAAGGACCATTATCCCGATCGTGCCAGGCGGCAAGGTTGTCGTCCAGGAGCCGCGGTTTAAACTGATCAGCTTCGATAGCATCGAGGTCAGCACCGAGTCGGCTTATCTCGTCAAAGGCCTTATTCCACGCGGCGGCTTGACCGTAGTTTGGGGGCCTCCCAAATGCGGCAAGACGTTTTTCGTGTCCGACCTCGCGCTTCATATCGCGCTTGGTTGGGAATATCGCGGCCGTCGCGTCAAGCAGGGCACCGTTGTTTATCTGGTCTTGGAAGGCTCGCGAGGGTTCAAAGCCAGAATTGCCGCATTCAAGCTTAAGCATATGGAAACCTATGCCGGGCCCGCTGTGCCGTTCCATATCATCGACGTTCCAGTCAAGCTCGCGGCGGACCACGCCCACCTAATCTCAGCCATCAGACTGCAGCTGACAGAAACCCCAGCACTGGTTGTCATCGACACACTCAACCGGTCCCTATCGGGCAGCGAAAGTTCAGACGCCGATATGGCCGCATTCATCCAGGCAGCAGATACCATCCGGTTCGAGCTCAATTGCGCGGCCATCGTCGTGCATCACTCCGGCTGGGATACATCACGAATGCGCGGCCACACTTCGCTGCCGGGCGCTCTCGATGCTGAGATCGGCGTCACGAAAAACGAGGCCAAGGAAATCATTTCCGAAGTCTTGCGAATGAAGGACGGGGAAGAAGGTGACATCCTGGCCAGCAAACTCGAAAAGGTCGATCTCGGGGACGACGACGACGGGGATCCGATTTCGGCTTGCGTCATCGTGCCGATCGAGGGCCGGACAGCAAGCGCTCGACCGAAAGGACTTGCTGCCGATCCAGCCAAAGCGCTCGCAACCCTTCACGAGGTGCTTGACGATCAGGGGATTGTTTCGCCGGCATCAACATACATCCCCGCGAACACAAAGGTTGTCACAGTCAAACAATGGAAGGCCCACGCCCTGAAACGTGGCTTTGGCGCGACAAGAGAACCCGAAGCGGCAAGGAAGGCATTCACCCGAGCGTTCGATACTCTTCTAAAGCTTAACCGCATTGGCGTTTCTGATGACTTTGTCTGGCCAATCTAGACGGGACAAGGTTTTGGGACAATTGGACATGTCTTAGACACATGTCCCAAATGTCCCATTTTAAACCCACCGGACAAACGGGACATGTCCCAGAATGTCCCAAATGTCCCACCAGAACGAGTGGCGATAGTCTCAGATTACCCCGGTTTTCTATTCGCGGAATGCCGTATCCACAAACAGCCAAGCTTATCCATTTTTCCTTCCGTGGTTTTGTCTCGGAGAAAACCACTGTGCTCACGCTTCTCTCGCGGCGACACCCAGCCGGGTTATCCCCAGAAAACTTGCGGATATAATATCCGCTAGTCATCATTATTTACCATTGATTACAATGCGTTACGAAACCGTGTTGCGAGCATGTTGCGCGCAGCAAAGCTCTGTGAGACGTTCGAAGTATGGAAACTTTAGAAGCAGATACCCCCCAAGTCGCCAGCAAGCCGGCCTCACTCCGCTCG
>PLUZ01000454.1 GCA_003162995.1 Methylocapsa sp.
TCCCATGCGCGCGCCGCCATCGTTCCGAGCGAAGGCGGCCTTCTCGCGGCGCGCGGCGGTGCGATCTTCCGGTGTGATTTCGGTTACCATAGTCGGTTCCCCCGGCTTCTGCGGCATTGTCTCCAAATTTCGGAATCTCGCACAGCGGTTGTTTTAGGGTCATCCGCTAGGATTGGCACCCGTTTTGGCACCGGACTAGGCAGGACGTAGGGCCTTTTTTTGGTCAGCGGGCGTCCACGGCTGCCCNNGTTCGCGCCAAGTGTAGCTTTGGGTAAAGCTTCCGCACATGACGCGAGCTTATCATTTGCGGGAGGTCCTCGAAAGCCGCACCGAAACCGCACCGATTAGCATGAACTAAGCGCGAACGTGGGACAATTAGACAAAACGCGTCCCGAGGGAAATTGACGCAATCCATCGCTGTCTCACCGCTCATAACGGTCTGGTTGCAGGTTCGAATCCTGCCCGGCCCACCATAAAAACATTTAATCCCCACCGTCTCCCGCACCGTTATATGTCCCAATTATGCATTGACATAATTCGTCGTAGATCCATCACTGTCGGTGAATGAAGAGATAAAATGAGCTTTGACGCCGGCTGGTGGCCCAGGTTGAATTTCCGCATGGGTCGGCAAAGCAGATATTCGCCCAAGGCGCTAGAATGACGCCATTGCACCAATGGCGGACATTCGATCGGGGCAAAGTGTTGGCGAGATCTCTCACGCGGAGAAGTAGGCCACGACGCTCCCCAAATTCGATCGAACTACCTTTCCTGACATAGGCGTTTGGGTACGCCAAACATCAGGAATGCGCCGGCCGCCTACAGCGTGCACAGTAAAAGATCATCTGGAAATGTTGCAAAAGGTGTTGAAAAATAATGCAAAGTCGGCGTTTTCACGAATCTTGGCGGGGTTTTAACCGATAAAAATTCGTTCGCCGCGAAGCGGTGTTGGTCTAGGATTCGTTTGACGAAAGGGACAGGTGTGTCGAACGCCAAGCAAATCCTAGCCATGCTCCGAAGCCGCGCCGAAGGTGATGAAGATGCGTTCTTCTCCATCGCTCTTCAAGTGGCTGCGTCTGAAGCGCGGCAGGGACGGCGAGAAACCGCGCAGGAAATGCGCGCGGAAATCGACAAGGCGCGAGCTAAGAATTCGCGCGGCGCGTCCGTGCCGATTGCATTCGCTCATCCGCGCGGCAACCTTGAGGGTTTGCTGGAGTTGCGTGAACCTCGTTACAAGTTCAAGGACGTTGTGCTTAACAACCGGCTGGTGGCGCGGTTCTCGGATATCCTGCGCCAGCAACGTAAACGCGATTGGCTGCGCGAGCACGGCAAGACACCCAATCGGTGCATCCTGTTCGTCGGCCCGCCCGGCTCCGGCAAGACCATGTCGGCGGAAGCGCTGGCGGGTGAGCTGCATCTTCCTCTATTCATCATCCGCCTTGAAGGGCTTATCACCCGCTACATGGGCGAGACGGCGGCCAAGCTGCGTTTGATCTTTGATGAAACTGCCAAGCGGCGCGGCGTCTATGTGTTTGACGAATTTGACGCAGTCGGCGGGCAGCGCACGGCGACCAACGATGTGGCCGAGATGCGCCGCGTTCTGAACTCCTTCCTGCAATTCATGGAGGAAGGGAATTCGACGGACAGCGTCATCATCTGTTCGACAAACCATCCCTCGCTTCTCGACCGCGCTTTGTTGCGCCGTTATGATCAGGTGCTGGAATTCGATGCGCCAACCTCCGACCAGATCAAGCAACTGATCAGCGCCAATGTCGGCCCGATGAAGATCGTGCGCCCGGTCTGGAAGCAGATCATTCACGCGGCCGAAGGCTTAAGTCAGTCCGAAATCGTCAGGGCTGCGGACGATGCTGTAAAGACGGCCATATTGGACGAACGAAAGCAATTAAGTACAGAAGACATTGTCGGCCGACTGCAAGAGCGGCATGCGATGCGGACGGCTTTTCTGGGTTCGGAAAGCTCATAAAGTACGCCTTCCCGGCGCAATTTACCGCACATTGACATCACGGCGTTCGTGTCAATGCAGGAATATGTCGGCGAACAGGGCTTCGGCTCCAGCGCTGTTCGCGAACGTGCGGCGCATGGCCAAAAGATACAAAATGAACTACGTGTTGCACTGGCGGCTGCGGACCAGATAAAGCCCATGGACGAGCGACTAGAAACGCCAGCTGGAACATTCGTAGAGGTTGAACTGCGCCGGGGTACGCCGCCGGATGTGCTCGATNNAGGCGAACGACCGCACGATTGCGCTGTACGTCCCGGATCATGCCCGGCCTGTCCTTGAACATATCCTCAATGACTATCTGAACGGACAATTGACGCGCGGCGGCAGCCCGCCGAACAAAACCAAGGTGGAATCCATCGAGGCCATCCGCACTGCGCGGCTTGAAACGTTTTGGACCGACACCCCAAGTGCGCTGCCGACGGAGCCTCAGCAACAAATCTGGTGGGGCTTGTGGTGTCACCGGGACAGCGAAACCGAGATTGAAGATGTCTGCGCCCGGCTGCACGTGCGCGCCGCTGATGCCGACCGGCGTCTGTATTTCCCGGAGATCGTCATTATTCCCGTCCTCGCGACGCGTGCGACCATTGAGCTAAAGTTGTTCGCCACGGGCGCTATTGCCGAGTTGCGCCGCGCCAACGACACGCCGATATTCTTCACTGACGATATCGCGGGTGAACAGCACTCATGGACGGATGGCTTGGCCGAGCGCATAGTTTGGCCCGGCAGCGATGCACCTGCGGTCTGTGTGTTCGATACGGGCGTCAATCGCGCCCATGCTCTGATCGAACCCGCGCTGGCACCCGACGACATGCATACGCTCAATGAAGATTGGGGCGTTGACGACCAGGACTCCACCGGACATGGCACCGCGATGGCTGGCATGGCTTTGCACGGCGACTTGACCGCGGCGCTGGGCGACCAGTCCGAACGCAGGCTGATCCACCGTCTGGAATCCGTGAAGTTGTTACCGCCCGCTGGCTTCGATCCGAACCAACCGCAGAGTTACGGCGTGCTGACGCAGGCGGCGATCGCGCTGCCCGAGATTCAAGCGCCGGAGCGCACACGCGTGTATTGCATGGCGGTGACGAACGACAATGTTTCCGGGGCGACGGCGTCCGGATGGAGCGCGGCCATCGATCAGGCGGCGGCCGGGCGGATGATCGCCGACGATGACGGTGAGCAGGAAAACGAGGACGGCGCGGAAGCCGCGCGCCCCAAGCGGTTGCTTATTGTTTCCGCCGGGAATGTCACGGCGGAAACCGACTACGCTAACCGGCGCTCACAGGACGAATATCCGATCGAAGACCCCCGGCACAGGCATGGAACGCGCTGACCATCGGCGGATACACCGATTTCATCAACGTGCGCGATAAAGGATATGAGCATTGGACGCCGATGGTGGCGGCAGGTGAGTTGAGCCCGCACAGCCGCACCAGCGTAACATGGCCGCAAGGGCTTTCCCCCTTCAAACCGGAACTGGTGATGGAAGCGGGCAACCGTGCGGTCAATCCAGGCCAGACGGAGATGTTGACGGTCGGTTCGCTGTCGCTGCTCACCACTGGCAGCGATGCCGGTACACCACTTGTGCCATTTGAAGCCACAAGCGCCGCCGCCGCCCAGGCTGCCCGCATGGCGGCGCGCCTTGCGGCCCAGCATCCCGACTATTGGCCTGAGACGATCCGCGCCATGCTGGCAGCGCTCGGCGATGCGCCCGGCAGATATGCGCCGCGAGACGCTTAGCTAGCTAATGTCTGACATGCCCCGCGCGCATCAGAGGAACACAGGGAAACCAAGTGATGCTCCTTGGCTTGTCGGCTGGCCGGCCTATCCCTGCGCATTCATTATGCCTTCACGGTAGCGCCTTGAGACGCGCAACATTTGTGTTGTCCACAACTCCGAGCGCCGGGAGCGGAGCGCCGGATTTGTCGGGGCCAGCCTATCCGCGAGGTTCTTTTTGCGCCTGCCGGCGCGAAAATCTTCAAGCCCGTTTTGTCAGTGTGATTACGTTGTCCATGGCCGCGCAACCCATTGATAATGGCGAGCGCGTGTTCGCCCCAAGCTTCCAACGCAGCGCGCTTTTCCGATGCGAAATCGTGGCGTTGATAAACTCCGACGATACCAGCGCGGCTGCCCGAGACGTGGTTGAGAACTTGCTCCGTCACTTCGAGACGAACCCCGAGTCGCTGTAGGCCCGTCGCGGCCGTGCGGCGCAGGTCGTGAAGACGCCAATTCGTCACACCTGACTTCGCGTCCAAGGCCGTTTTAGCTTTCGACCAGCCATTGAACGCGCCGCGCAGTCCGGGGAAGACTAACTCGCCAAATCTATGGACACCGCGCAGCAATTCTTGCGCTGGCGCAGACAGGGGAACGATATGGGTTGCGGCGTTCTTGGCCCGGTTCGCGGGAATGGTCCAAGTGGAAAGGTCATTGGATAATTCTGTCCAAGTCATGCCTGCTACTTCCTCGCGGCGCTGCCCGGTGAGAAGGAGAAGTCGCATGATGCCGTTGAATGGCCCGGCGCCATCCGTTGCGCGCCAGAGTGCCGCGAGTTCATCATCGAACAGCACCCGCTCGCGCCGCCGTGTGGGCGCTACGGGCAGGTTAAGGAAAGGGTTGACGGAGACAGCACCGCGCTTGACGGCCCAGCCGTAGGCGGCTTTACCGTAGGCGGCAGTCCGCGCCGCCATTGATGCACTTCCTTTTCGCGCCATGGCGTCGAGCGTCTTGACGGCTATTGCCCGGTCGAGATCGGCGGCGGGGAGGTCGAGATATCGGGGGAAGGCATTGCGCACGGCTCGCACGGCCTCCGAGGCGTAGCGTGGCCGCTTGCTTGCCAGATGCAGGGCTTGCCAGTCGGAAAGCAACGCGGAGAGCGTCAAAGCTTCATGCGCCGCCTTCACGCGGGCCTCGGCGGCGGCTTTCTTTCGTTCGGCTGCCGGATCAATACCCTTCGCCACGTCGCCCATGATGGCGCGCACGGCGTCGCGGGCTTTGGCCAACGAGACGCCGCTGCATGAGCCGAGCGGGATGCGGCGCTTCTGCCCGTGAAAGGCGTATTGTGCCAGAAAGGTCTTGCTGCCGCTCGCCGTGACCCGAACCCCGAGCCCACGCTGTTCATCATCAAAGACGAGAACGTCGCGCTTTTCGGGCGGGCATTTCAGGCCCTCGATGCGCACTTGCGTCAGCTTCATAGCAGTTCTCCAGCTTCGCTCCAGGTTAGCGGACCCCCAGCGGACCCAGCAAAACGACATTTTGGGGCGCGCTGTGTCGCCTCATGTCAGGAAGGTATGAGGTAATCTAAAGTAAATCAAGGGATAATGTCGGGTCCGCTGTATCCCGTGTCGCCCCGTGTCGCGATATGCCNNCTCTTAATCAGCGGGTCCACGGTTCGAGCCCGTGTGCGCCCACCATCAAAAAATCAAAGAGTTACATACTGCTTTGAAACCGCAGACGAGAAATGAATCAGCGGGCGGACAACGTTTCGGACAACAATCGACGAATTTCGTTGTCCCTATTCACGTTAAGCCTGTGGCACGTATCCTTAATCACAGTCCTCTTGTCCGCCGCACTGGCGCCGTGCGAGTCCGATCCCGCGCCGGTTGTTCATTGGCGCCGACGGAGAATCTTGAGCATGTGGACGTGCCCTTATTGATCGCGCCGAACATGAAATCGACCTGGCCACATACGTCATAACCGACTGGCTGATCATGCAAGGACTCACAGGCGCCGCCGGTCACGGCGTTCAAATCCATACATATCTTGACGGCACTCAACTTGCCGGGCGCGAACTCACGAAAGTCTTCCACGACCTCGCCGAAACGCCCGGCGTCGAGCTTCTGTCGGCTGGCTCGAAGCAGTAGGACCTATGCGTTTAGCAGGGGCTTGACCTTAGTCAGCCACACGTCCGCTCAACAGCCCAATCGGCGGATTAGTAAAGGCAACGCTCGGAGCCACTGAGATAACTGAGCTTGTGCTGGTCGCCTTCCAGAAGGCCCCCGGCGACCATTTTAGTGTCATGACTTGATGGCCGGCCTGGAAGAGTCTGGAATGAGACCATGGAACATTCTCCGTCGGCTGACGTTTCGCCCTCGCTTTATTACGCAAGCATACAAAGGCGTTTAACGGTGATGGCGCTCGAAAGGTTCGGGCGCCGCCCGCTAAAGAGAGCGTCGAAAAGGAGAATGCTATGAAACACTTTGGCATATTATTGGCCATCGCCGTTTTTGGCGTTGCGTTGGGGGCGAGCCGCCCTGCTTCAGCAGCGGAAGTGGGTTGCTTATATAACGGCGGCTTGCATACCTGCGTCTGGTATCCTGGCTACCCCTACGCGTATGAGCCCAACGGCTATGGACTTGGATTAGCGGGCCTCGTGACGGCACCTCTGGCAGTAGCCGCCGATGTGACCGCGCCTTTGGTAACCGGCCGAAGCGTGGCGGTCTCTGCCGTGGCGGGCCCCGGCGTGGCGGGGTCCGGAAATTATTGCGCGACTCCCGNNAGATGACTCCCGGCCGCAGTTTTTATGCGGTTTTCTTGAAGGCATTTTCAGAAGCGGCGAGGCATGATTTGCGGCGCCTCGAAGTTTCAACTCTAGCGACGCTCTTTCGCTCGCCACAGCGGCACCCGTGCGGCTATCTCCCCTAAGTGATAAGCTCGCGCCATGTGC
>PLUZ01000142.1 GCA_003162995.1 Methylocapsa sp.
CCAACCATGACGCTCACCAGACGAAGCCGCACTCGGTCTCCAGGTCGCGAGTTTTCCATGGCCGGGACGTATGCGTATTCCCCGCTTTGCGTTCTGTCGTTAGTGTAGCTGATGCCGCCGCTACCTGCGCCGGAGCACGAATGCAAGTCGCCATCTTGTGGGCGGATATCTTTATCGTTGCCAAAAGTGCCAGCGACACATTCAGGGTCCGCAGGAAACACTTCCTTGACTACAACCGTTTCGCAGATTGGCGGATTNNTTCGCTTTCAGGATTTCTTCGAGCAACATTTCGGCCATCGCGGAAACACTGCGCCGATCCGCTTCCGCTGCTTTATCGAGGGCTAACTTCACGGACGGCTTTATGCGGATCGACAAAGGCGCTTCGCGTAACTCGGGTGAGGGCGGTTGAACTTTCTTCGCCACGATGCTTGATCCTTCTTGACGTTACATACATCTGCATTATATTGCATACGTTAACATGAATATCAAGAGGATACAATACATGGCTAAACAATTGAAATCTCAAGCTGTTACGGTCGCGGCCAGCACGGCCGGTGTGGTGGCCAAACGCTTCGCTTCGGTTGAAGCAGAGGCGTCGCGCATTCATGCCGAGCAAAGCGGCTCGCGCATCGTCAAAGCGCTCATGAACGGCTCGGGGCTTCACGTGCTTGTCACGGACGGCAAAACAATCTTAGAGATCGCCGGTGGGGTGACGGCCTTGTCCGTGGCGCAGCCCGAAAACAGAGGAGAATGATTATGACTGCAAGCGGGAACATAGATGCCGCACCCGATGAACTGGCCCAAAAAATCCTTGCGGACTTAGACGACAAACACGTTGTCGTATCGGCGCTGTTACGGAAAGAGGACAATGGCGAAGAGAATGACTCCTTTATCATTGCCTGCAAGAAGCAGAATCACAACGGACTCTACATCTTTAGGGTTGGAATGGGCGGCGGTTTAAATGGTCTTCTCTGCGAAACAGTGTGGCAAGAATTCATTGCAAGTTTTTGTTCGAAAGCCGTTAGGAAAGGCGTTATCACTCACGTGGCATATCATATAGACGCGCTTGAGACAGTGTGGCCAGGCGAGCAGGTCACCGCTGAGACGGCCTGTCTAAACATTAGGTTGTCTGTGGCGCAAACTGGAACCGATGAGCTCGCGACATGAAAACGCCCCGGGGCTGAGCCGAGGCGCTTGTCGCGCGCTTGTTGCTTTGCAAAGTTGACGCATTTGATCGGGTTCGAGCTAAATACGTTTGGGCGCGACAATACGGTCACTTTCACTGATCAACGTCAGTGATCTAATCTTGGAAGTGGACGCGGGCCGAAATTACGCCACCGAGGGCACTGAAATGACGGATGTGAACATGTGCAGGACGAGGGGAAGATTCTTGATAACCCAGCTTCATAGTTCCGAAATGCCGAGCACTTTCAACGTGGGCAGCAGGCAATGAAGGGTGTGTCACAGGCCCGTTTGAACCAACTTATCGGACGTCTACTAAAAGCGGGAGTTTCGTGCTTGCCCTGGCGGGCATTGCCACGCGGAGCGCGCAGGGCAATCATTGGGCAGTTCGGCGAGATCATGGACCATATGGATCGGGTCGAGATGATGGCATCCATTGCTTCCCGAATTGGAATTAGCGCAGTTAAAGCCAAGGGCGAATATGGCGAAATTCAAAGTGCTCCTGGGGACACGGCCGTCTTTGCCATTTACGCCCACAGGGGTAGTTACGATAAACGCACGAATGATCTTGTAGAGGGTTTTTTCCGCAATCACAGCGGGGGAACGTTCATAGATATCGGTGCGAACATTGGATTGACGACAATTCCAGTTGCACAAAATCCCGCCGTGCGGTGCTTTGCGTTCGAACCGGAACCGGTCAATTTTGAAAATCTCGCCGTCAACGTTTCAGCCAACTGCCGTCACGGAAACGTGACGATCAATCAGATCGCGCTATTTGATCGTACCAGTGTCATGGAGTTTGAGGTCGGGGAAGGAAATCTTGGCGATCACCGGATTCATCTCTCGAATCAACCGGGCCAATATTCTGAACAACAGCGCCGTGTGATCAAAGTGAACGCAGCTCCATTGGACGAAGTCATCGCTGAAATCAGTGGCCCACTTGCCGTAAAGATCGATACGCAAGGCGCCNNAGAATTTTGGCCGTACGGCGCGGCGCGTCTTGATGGTGATCTAAATAGCGTAATCGATTTCCTCGAAAGGACATTCGACCAAATCAGTATTATTCACGGAGATGACGATTCTCTTCCGGACCCGCTTCCTCGAGTGGAGGCATGTGCCCGGCTCCGAAAAATGATTTTACCGGCACAAGCCGCTGGTTCCGAATTTTGGAATGTCATTGCATACAAGCAAGCACTATAAAGGCGTGGTGATGACGATGTCGAAAGGGGACGCTTATACGGAAAAGCTAAAGAGTAGCATCGACACGGCGATGACTAATTTTTGGCACAAAAAACGTTTGGGGAGTGACGACGAAGCACCTTGGCCACCGCCGGGGCTTTTTATGTTCGCGGGACGGCCAGCCATTGTCTGACAATCTCGCCCGCAAATATTTTGGCGACACCCTCCATCGTTGATGCAGGATGGTGGTTGCGGTGCGGCTCCCCATATGTGGCGGGATCGTCCTTACCGCCAATCGAATCCTCACCTTTGTAAACCTCAATGTGCTGAGTTACGCCTTCGTCATAATCGCCGTGACGAAAGGTGATGTAACGGTAGACGGCGCCCTCGACCTCAATTTCTTTGAACTCGGCACTCATGACATGCTCCTATTTTGTGTCGCGGTCGCGGTTCACTTGCTGCGTTTCGCTATGGTTACGATGTTGGTCTCCTCACCAATCCCGAGCGGCGCCATGCCGCGGACCACTTCGGCGACGTGGCTCGGTGCCAAGTGCGCATAATGTTTCTCGGTCATCCTCGTGTTTGCATGGCCGAGATGGCTTGCAATGACACTCAGGGGCACGCCCGCCTTCAACATTCGCGACGCGACCGTGTGCCTCAAAATGTGGATTCCGATCGGCGG
>PLUZ01000482.1 GCA_003162995.1 Methylocapsa sp.
TTTTCGGACCGACTCTTAGATCACGATGATTTTGGATGGAATCCATCCAAAATCATGAAATTGATCGATTCCAGAAGTTTGGAGTGGGATGCGGGCGGAAAACCGGTTTCCGCTTTTCCCCATCCCCGTCTAGCAACATTCGATCTCGAAACTCCGAGGTGCGCGCGGCCCGGCGCCGGGTCGCTCTAAATAGGTTCCAGGTCTCTAAAAGGGATTCCAGGTCGAGCTTTCCGTGAATTTCAAATAGCTGACGTTGAAGCCGAGACGCGCGCCAAGCCCTGTACGGATCGGAACCACATACACATCGTCGTTGACGAGTGCCGTCATGCCGAAGCCGCCGATGAGATAGGCGGAACCATCAACGCCGCCGTACCGGCGAAAGATCGCATTCGTCGCGGGCAGATTATAGACAAGCATCATGGTGCGATCGCCATCGGCACCGGCATCGAAGCCGAGCGACGGGCCCTCCCAGAAGACCTTCAGATCGCCGGCGTTGCGGGTATACATCACACCTTCGCCATAGCGCAGGCCGCCGATGAAGGCACCGCCAGCCTCCTGGCCCAGCACATAGCCGTTCGGCTTGCCCCAGCGTTTGGCCGCGGCCTCGACAACTTCGGCCAAGCCGCGCGAGAGGGATCCGAAGAACCGATGGCCATTGGCGACAATATCGTCCGAGGAGTATTCGCTTGGGCGTCCGTTCGGCGGACCCGGATCCGCTAAAACCACTCTCGTCCCGAAAACCGGAATGCCAGCGGCTAAAGCCGCCAGCTTCAACGCAATTTCCCGTCGCGTTTGCATGGTCAAATCCTCCGCTCAAGCTTGCGCGAACCAGGCCTCGTGACTTTTTCGCTGCGTGCATTGCGTCGAGCTTTGAACGAACAGCATTAATGAAGCATTGACAGGTCAGGGTATTATCATGGCTTCTTCAGGGCGAAGCTGTGCCAGATTGCCATGTCCATGTAGCTATGCTCAAAAAATGGCCGCCTTGGGGTCACCCCAGGCAACAAAGGGTCCATTTCTGAATTCCGCTTCGGTTTTTCCGTAACGCAATGGGCGCCCCGCCGCATCAAACACGAGCCCGCCAGCCGCCCGCAGCACCGCGTCCCCCGCCGCCGTGTCCCATTCCATGGTTGGGCCGAACCGCGGATAGATGTCGGCAAGGCCTTCGGCGACCTTACAGAATTTGAGCGAGGAGCCTGCCTCTATCCGCTCAATGACCGGGAGCTTTGCGAGAAAAGCCTCGGTTGCTGGATTGGCGTGGGAGCGGCTCACGAGGGCGGTCAAGCCCTGCTCCGGCGCCGGCCGCGCATGAATGCGCCTCCGCTTCTCCAGTGGCGGCAGCGGCGCGCCCGGCGCGATGGTGCAGGTGCTAGCGGCGGCGCCGCCGATCCAAAGGTGTTCAAGCGCTGGAGCATAAACCACACCGGCAACCGGTGCCGCATCGACGATAAGCCCGATATTGACGGTGAACTCGCCATTGCGGCTCAGAAATTCGCGCGTCCCATCGACCGGATCGACCAAGATGAACGCCGCTTTCAAAACCGTTGTCTCGCCTCTTGACGCCGCTTCTTCCGCAAGCACCGGCAAATGTGGCAAACGCATCGCCAGGCGCTTCAGGATAATGGCTTCCGCCGCCTCATCGGCATCGCAAACGGGGCTGCCATCGGGTTTGCGCCGCGCCTTTATGTCGCCCGCGTAAACGGCCATCACCGCAACGGCGGCCTCGATCGCGATTTCGGCGAAAATCTCCGCTATGGCATCGCGATCGAGGGCCAGGGCTTGGTTGCTTTCTTTGTTTTTCACGAAAATGCCGCTCGTTTTCTGTCACACGCCCCATTACCCGGTGTCCCGCCGGGATCCAAAGTCTTTTAGGCTCGCTTGCGCCGGGACCGGCGCAAATTCCGCGTGCCAGGATGATTTGTTAACCTGTCCTTTGCAGATTGGAATGACCGGCCTTGACGCAGGGGCGGTCGCGATTGACGCTGGAATGACGTTTTCTGTTGATTGCGCGCGCCGCCGCCCGAAGCGAGGATTTCGTTGTGGCAAAAGCTCCACACATGCCATGCAATGCAGTTCTGGAACGCGAATCCTAATATCCGGGCCTAACCAGGCTTTGCTTTACGAATGGATGACAGATGACGGTGTTTGCCCTCGACCCTCTCGACCTTGCCGCGCTGCTTTGCTCCCGGGTTTGCCATGATGTGATCAGCCCAGTTGGCGCGATCATCAATGGGCTTGAGGTCCTTGACGAGGAGAATGACGCGGAAATGCGCGGCTTTGCCCTCGATCTCATCAAGAAAAGCGCCGAGCAGGCTTCGGCGCGCTTGCAGTTTTGCCGCTTGGCTTTCGGGGCTGCCGGTTCGGCCGGGGCCTCGATCGATACTGGCGACGCGGAAAAGGTCGCGCGCGGCCTCTTCGGCGGCGAGCGGACGCAACTCGCGTGGAATGTGCCTTGTCTTCTGATGCCTAAGAACAAGGTTAAGCTTATCCTCAATCTCTGCCTGATCGCCGCCTCGGCCATCCCGCGTGGCGGCATCATTGAGGTCACGCTCAGCAGCGAGGAACCGGCACGGATCAGTGTCACCGCCAAGGGCACCAATGCCAAGCTCGCCGGCCAGTTGCCGGGGCTCCTCACGGGGACGCCGGATCAACATCCCTCCAGCCCGCAGGACATTCAGGCCTATTATGCGTGGCTTGTCGCCAAGGCCGCGAACATGGTT
>PLUZ01000020.1:0-337 GCA_003162995.1 Methylocapsa sp.
ATGAAGGCACGTTGGTGGACGCCATGCAGAACGCATGGCGCTTCGTCGAAGACCCGGCCCTGCGCGAACGGCTCAAGGAAGCCAAGGGCATCGGCACCCCTGCGACACGGGCTGAAATCATCAAAGGATTGAAGCGGCAAAACCTATTGGCCGCGGATGGCAAGCTGGTCTTGCCGACCCCAGCGGGACTGCAACTCTTCGAGCTTCTGCGCGGGGCCGCTCCAGCGCTCGTTGATCCTGGAACCACCGCTTTATGGGAGATGCGTCTTGACGAGATTGTCACCGGGAAGCGGGACTTTCGCGCGGTGATCGATGGCATCTCCGCTGCCGCCCTCGA
>PLUZ01000020.1:375-852 GCA_003162995.1 Methylocapsa sp.
ACCGCCAAAATGGTCGCCTATGCTCAAAGTCTTGCGCGCGGCAAGAACGTGGCCCTACCTGAAGGCTACGAGCGGGATTTTAAGGCCTGCCGCCGGTTTCTCGACGAGCACGCGCGGTAGGACGCCATCCATTTCGGCGTTCCAGCTGGCATTGGATGCCAGCATCTTTCCCCGCTGACCAGGCTGGATCGTCCAAGCCGTGGGCCTACGCCGCTGCCGTCCGACGCGATTCTTTGCATTGGTGCCTCAGACTCGGTAAGCACGCACGCGAGTTTTAGCCTTGCTGCCTCTTCGTTCGGATGAACCAATGACCACTCCTGCCTCTGCCCATGCTCCATCCTCATGGCGCGGCGATCCCGAACGGGATTTCGTGATCTATCAATTGATCGAGATGGCGCGCCATGTGTTGGACGAATACTTCTCTGACGATGAGCGTGTCGCCGAATATCAAGCTCCGGGTCGGCGGACGAAAGGCCG
>PLUZ01000020.1:872-1258 GCA_003162995.1 Methylocapsa sp.
CGCTGACCTACGATCCTGGGAGCGGCGAACTTCTCGCTGCAACGGTTGCTGAATTCGAAGGCGACACGTCATCTGTTCTTGCTGTTGCAATATCGTTCATGGACGAACTGAGCGATCCGGATCTCGACGAAAATGATCTTGAGGATCTTCTGCTGTCCGAAATCGCGTCCCGGTTTCCAGCATCGAATTCCCAGGGAGCTACGGGTCCAGCCGCTGCAACAGCGCAGGATGCAAAGCAGGTCGATCAGCTTGCACGGGGTCTTGCCTCAGGATTGGTGCGGGACAAGCGGTTAGCGTTGGACGCACTGGACCAAGCCTATCTGGAAGCCAACCCGCAGAGCCTGTGGCCGATCCTCGATGGCTTGGTGGCGGCCTGCCAAGATGCC
>PLUZ01000020.1:1332-2649 GCA_003162995.1 Methylocapsa sp.
TCGACCCCAAAGTCAGCGAAGCGTTTTTTCGTGTCGATCCAGGCACGGTCCGCGCTGAACCGTCGCCTGAGCTTCTCCGCGCCGAGGTGCAGCCTCTGATCGACCAGCTCGGCGAAGCCCCCGATCCTTTCGTCGTCATCGAAAGTTTGAGCGAGACAGCTGGCTTCATGCCTGCCGAGTTCCGGGCGTTTCTCGCACATGAATTCGCCCTCTCTCCCTATCCCGTTCTGCGCGACACCGTGCCGTTGATGCTGCTTGACAGCGAAGCCGTGGTCCGGCAGGCCGCCGCCGCCGTCCTCGAGCAAACCGCGGCGGCCGACACGCTGTCGCCGGCCGCTTTGCGCCGAACCATCATTCTGCGCAATTGGATCCCGGAAGACGATCGCGCCGGCGTTGATCGCGCCATTCGGAAAGCCCGGACCAAGGGGGTGATTTGCGCGCAATGGAATGCGCCTCCCAAGCTCTCAATCCTGGCCTTGCCGATTGACGGCTCCGGGGCCTATGGTCTCATCTTGACGACAAAACCCGGCAAAACCGGCTTGTTTGGCGGCGTTCTTTTGAAGCAGAATTTTGGCCTCCGGGACATTTGGTGNNGCATCATCTCGCGATCGGGCTTTCAAACGGCCGGCTCCCGACGCCAGCTTTGCTTGCCATCGCGGAATCCGTTGGTGGCGTCGAGTGGCGTGGCAGCAGACTCGATATCGATGCGGAAATCGCGAGGGTCTATTCCGAACTGGATCCGGCTGAAATAGCGCCAGCGGACATCGCGGCGTCCTTGAAACGCAGCGGGGAGTGGTTGCACCAGGAAAGCTTCGCGGAGTCGTGGTTTGAGAATGACGCCGAGGTTTCCGCCATGATTGACGAAATGTCCGGGCAGGACGACGACGCCATCACAGGCGCGGTCCTGAGCGATCTCCTGGAGAAACGCCGGGGCGTTTGGACGGAACGTTTTTTGCTGATGGCGTTATGGGCGCGTGCGGCGAAATCCAAAAACGAAGGACGCTATTGGCGCGACTTTCTGATCCTTGCACACGAACTGTCCGCCGGCCGGCCGCTGGAGGACGTTCCAATTATGGCGGCGATCGCTCAGCGCACGGTGTCGGCGGCCCTATCGGGAACGCCGTTTTGATTTGGCGAAGCGGATCTCGGGTCNNCCCCTTGTCACGGCTGAATGATGAGTCTGCTGGCTTCGGGCAGTCTCGTGCCGCTCGCGATCTATGCTGTGCTTTGCGTAGCGGTAGGAGCCTCGCTCGCAAGGGCTCGCAAGGACGAGATCACGCAATGACTTGCGACGAAGTAGGGCGACAGGAGGAGGGG
>PLUZ01000020.1:2655-7379 GCA_003162995.1 Methylocapsa sp.
GCTCCTCAATCAGCTGCCCGGTGCGGGGGGCCGTCGAGTCTGTCGTCACGCTTCTTGAAGCGGACGACGACGCCAGGGGCACGGCGGCGCGCGCTGATTCGGTTTCTACCCGTTCCGGTCAAGACGTAATGGCCGCGACTGTCGTCCCAGCGCATCAAATCGGCTTGAATGGCCTTCTGACGGAGTACAGCGGTCATCGGATCTTGAGCGTGCGCTCGCGCGACGTCGCCATGGGCGTCGACCTTCGTTAAGGCCTCGATGAGTCGATCTTCCTGAGCGTCAATCATAGCGCTTCGTAGATGATAGCGAAGAGTGATCTAGGCCAGGATTTTGGCGAGATCGCGGCGCGAGCTCAATGAGCCCATCCAGTGTCAGCCCACAGACTTGACCGGGGCCTGACTGCGCCTCTGACGCATTAGCATTTGCTGTTCAACATGACCAACCCGGTGATCGAAGGCATGCGCGAGCGAGGTTTTGGCCGGATCGTCAGTTTTTCCTCGATCAATGGCCAGAAAGGCCAAACCGGCAAGACGAATTATGCCGCCTCGAAGGTGTGCCGTGGGGCTATGAAAGCTGCGCGCGAGGCCCGCGCCACATCGGAATCGTTCAAGGCAGGCGCACAACCCATTCTTCAGAGGAGCGCGCCACGATCCATCGGCACGCATTCTCTACCGATGGCCTTGAGGCCATTCCAAATCGTTGTCTGCAACACTTCACAATTTTTGTAAAAGTCATTTATCCGGCCTCTCGCGAGCCTCAATAGCGCGGACAAATCCGATAATTTCTTCGATCCTATTAACGCTGGGACCATTGAGGCCACTTCCATAGCGCGGATCGTAATGCTCGCAATAACTTGCAGCCAGTCGGTAGCCCGCGGCCGGTGAAATGCAATGTCCGATATAAAGGCGAAGGCCGCCTTCCACCAAGAATAGGCTCTCGTTGTGAATCACACGTACCGATGTCCATTTCAATTCTCGTCGCTCGTTTTGAAATGATTTAAGACGAGCGTGGAGACTTATCGCGTCATTCCTTGGAATATTTCGATCAAAGACATCAACATCGGCCAACATCTCACTCGCCTCGTGCAAAAGCTCCACTGCCTCCTTCGTCGCTTTCCCCACCTGCTTGAGGGTCTGTTTGGCAATAGATACGCCAAAAAATGGGACGCGGTCCGGTATTTCAAACCACTTTTTCAGCACAGTGAGTCTGGTCACACTCGCATGGCCACACTCATGAATGTCGGCGATAATCTTCTGCAATTTTCGGGAAATATCAGCGCCAGGCGCTCTGTCGGACCGCTGAGCCGCCGGGTCCTTTGTGAGCCTCATCTCCTCCCTCACCTGGTTGAGGCGGCTCATCCGCCGGCCTATTGTTAAATGACTATATCGGAAAGCGCCCAACCGCCGGGCAGGCCGACCTGCGGCGCCTGGAGCTGCCGCCGCCGACAATCGCAGCTTGTTTCACATCATCCTGGCCGTATCTTCAAAGAGGCGTGCCTCCCATCACTCGGTTGGCAATTCTGCAGAATTTGTTTCCATCCATTTCGAGCGGCGACCGCAAGACTGAGGACATCCAGGTACTCGCGTGCAATGACGCGGTCATCCGGCGGGGTGGGTCCGTTCTCAAGCTTTAAGAAAAGCTCTCGATACGCCGCAACGCTGCGGCCTAGCTCACGAATGCGGCTGTATCCCTCGCATGCATAGGCAAAGGTCTCACGCTTGCCGAATTCGATATCGAGCAGTCGCTCACGGCCTCCGATCTCCGGCAGGCCGATTGTCCGCCGCTTACAATTATGAAGAATGTGTGCGGCTTCGTGCACGACGAAATCGTCGAACTGGCCGTTCGGCTTAAAATAGTCCATGGACACGTAGCAAGTTGTGTCCTCGCTCAGGCCGACAAGGTCTGGCGCGTCATCGCTCAGTCTTTCCGAGCCACAACTTGCCAGGTAGATATTCGACAAAATCCAGGCCGTCTTGAGGTAACGTGATTGATTAAGCACGTCCTCGATGATTGCTGGCGTGAGAAAGACCACGGAATGCGCAAGCACGTCGAGCACGGCCTGCTGCTCCCTACGCGAAAAGAGCCCACGCACCATCGGCTCGAGCTTCTTCCGCGCGAACGGTGCCAAATCCATCCCTCTGAGCTCTTGGCGCGCAGTTGCGTACGGCGTGCGGCTTATGACCGACGAAACAAGGGCATCGCGCAATTCAAAGGCGCCCTGGCGGCCGCGCGCGGCCAAGTGTGCCCCCGGCCAATCGCTGAACAGCGGATCATGCTCGCCCGTACTTAGATATTGCGCAATCGCGGCTTTCTGACTATTCGACATGCGGCTTCGGCTCGAATAAAGCGCGTTCAGACATCCTATCCCCTCGGTCTTCCGACTGCAATAAACCTCCCCACTGGCCCCGAAGCTTTGTTGAACCAAATCGGGGGCGCCCGGTGGGAATGCTGGCAGCGGCTTTTGCGTTGTTCGAGTCAGGCGCAACGTTCCGGTTTTCATAGAGAGTCGCTGCTGAGTCGCTTTCGTTTGAACCCGCTGCGCAATCGATCGATCTGGGCGGCGGCGAACGCGGGGCAGGTCCGCGCGGCGATTCGCGCGCCGGACGAAGGAACTATTCCTTAACAGGACACTATCCCTTAACAGGACTTACCTAGCGTCGCGCTCGACCTGCTGGAACCGCCATGGCAGGCCGCCCACCGAGCCGCCGCCAAGCGAACGAGCTTCTTCGCCCATATCCTCATGCTGACCGCTCATGTCGTCTTTCCTTCCTGGCAAGTCTTCCTCAAAGCGATCGTAACTTTCTCAATCCCCCCAGAACTCGTAAAAAATCCAGACAACCCGTGAAGGAGCAGCAGACGCCTCCTTTTAGAATTGCTGATTTCGTGGCCTGATTTTAACGTCGTATTTGGTGGGCGGAATTTCGATCAGAGGTCCCCTTCGACCTGTGATGTTCATCTGGGCCTTCGGAAGGCCGCCAGAGGGTGGCTGAAGGCCGTCGCAACTGATAGGACTGCGCGGCCAGCGCGGACCCTAAAATTTGCGGGGATCCATGTCGCACTATGTACCTTTGCGTAAAGGGACCCGAAGATATGTTGATATTGCTCACACACGCACAGGAGGAATCGAGACGAACGGCCGCGAGCCTCGCGCGCCTAGGGCATGTGGCTGTGCTTTCTCCAGTTCTCGATATGGAGCCGACTGGGGCTCTATGGCCCGCGCGAATTATCGATGGCATCATCGCGACGAGCGCTCGCGCATTTGAGTTGCTTTCCGCCACGCCGGACTGGCCACTTGCCGAAGCGCGCCGCCTCATGCCCTTGCTCTTGGTTGGCGAGCGGACGCGGGAAGCCGCGCTTGAGCGGGGCTTTGAAGGCCCCATGTTGATTGCGCCGGACGCCAAGACTCTCGCCACTCAGGTTTGCACGCGCTTCGCCGTCCCGAGCCATTTCGTTTATCTCGCTGGACGTGACCGCAAGCCGGACCTCGAGGAGTGTCTCACCGAGGCTGGATTTGAAATCGAGCCGATCGAAGTCTATGCCCCGCAGCCTGCCGAATCTTTAAGCGACGCTGTCTTGGCCTTTGCCGAAACAGGCGGCATCGGGGCGGTGTTGCATTATTCCCGGCGGAGCGCGGAGAATTTCCTCGGCCTCGCGCCGACAGCAGGTCTCGACCTTTCGCGGATAAATCATATATGCATCTCGCAAGAAGCGGCGGCACCATTACTGGATGCTAGGCTCAATGGCGTGCTCATTGCCGAAGCCCCTAACGAGCAGGCGATGTTTGAAATCGTCAATACCTTGACGGACCCGCCGTAATTGCCGTCCGGCGAAGGCAAAGAAGGATGATCTTACTAATATCCCGATCAAACAGATGACACATCAAGCAGCGTAGCGCACGTGCTTTGCGTGAAAGTATGACTTGACCCGGTCCGGGCGTTTCTGGATCGGTTTGAAGATCGACGAGGTAGCAGCACGAGATCATCACGACGAAGCTGGATTGAGTCGATAGTGGGGTTATGGCAGCACAGATTACCAAGTACACATTTGTCGTCCGCGTATCCCCCAATGTTTTTTAACATCGGAGGAGCCGAGAGGTTTCAGTGATGAGNNAGAAGCCCCTGATCCGGCTTGTTCGAAGTAAACCGGACCAGGGGAAGTGTGTACGCATATCAACCGACAGACGAAAGGGGTTAGGGCCATCAGCTATGCCAAAACACGGCACATCGAAACCTAAGGCGAAATATTGCCGCCAATCATCTCCCGTTTGAGTTAAATCATCAACCAAAGGCCGCCGCGCAGGCGGCCGTTTTTTCTGGTGAGTGGTGAGTGGCTTGATGGCCTGGAAGCTAGCGGGGGGAGCGGGTAGGCTTGCGACGGGCAGGCCCTTTCGCCGAACCCGTCGCTCCCCGTTGCTTTAATTTTCCGTGCGGCACAAAGCGAACCTCGTCGCGCCTGATATGATTGTCTCAGCATTGCGTCAAAACTTCGTCAAAGTTTCGCCCCACGCATTAATGAATGGTTGACGTGAGTCAGCATGCATCCATGAATCTGGAAGAAGAATTCGAGCAGATCGCGGTAGCTGATCCGGCCCGGGTCGAAAATGATCTCGATTGCCACGGCGTGGCTCCCATCATTGCGGTACGTGGCATTGACCACATCGCCACCTGAATAGCCGACACGGATCGAAATCACGCCGGGATAGCGGCGGATCAGATCCTGCATGC
>PLUZ01000277.1 GCA_003162995.1 Methylocapsa sp.
AGCCGACCCGAAGTTTCACGTGCCCTCTCCGCGACGCATGGAGCTTGCCTACTGCTATCTAGGGTTGATTGGTATTGGGCAGCAGAACCAGTCGCGCCCTCTCTCTTTTTATGCATATCACTTAAGGCGCCCAAAAAATCGAGAATATTTGGCGAGATGCGGGCGCCTTCCACCCCCTTTCCGCCCAGGGGGAAACTCAGATGTTTCCACACCAACACCTAAATGCCACACCTTGAGCTTGACATATATCAAAGCGGTGTCGCGCGAAATCGACGATCTTTTTCTTGAGGGTGGGTGTGAAGTCATGCTTCACCACGATTCATGGCTAGAGCAATGAACGCCCCAAACCATTGGCGCACGCTGATCCGCCCGGCGAGGCTCGTGGCGCCCAATCGGTGGGACTTTATTGCATTCCCGCTGATCTTTGCTGTGTTGGCGCTGCTGGCAATCGGTGCGAAAGGAACCTTTGCACCGCTCGAAGCGGTGCAAACTGCGCCGATCTCCCTCGATCCCGCGATGTTGCCTTTCTATGCGGTGCGCACCGTCCTGCGCATGCTCGCGGCCATGGTGGCTTCGCTCCTGTTCACCTTGACCTATGGGACCTTGGCGGCAAAGAGCAGGCGTGCCGAGATCATCCTCATTCCGATCCTCGACGTCCTGCAATCTGTTCCGATCCTCGGCTATATATCGTTCACCGTCGTGTTCTTCATGAACCTCTTCCCGGGCCGCGTGCTTGGTGCCGAGTTCGCATCGATCTTCGCGGTCTTCACCAGCCAGGCCTGGAATATGGCGTTCAGCTTCTATCAGTCGCTGCGCACCATTCCAAACGATCTCGACGAGGCGAGCCGCGCCTTTCGTTTCTCCTCCTGGCAGCGCTTCTGGCGTCTCGAAGCGCCTTTCGCCGTCCCCGGTCTCNNGCGGCTGGTTCTTCGTCGTCGCCTCCGAGGCGATCAGCGTTGGCAACGAACAGATCGCGCTGCCGGGCATCGGCTCCTACGTTGCTCTTGCGATCGAGCAGCAAAATCTCGGCGCGATCGGCTGGGCGCTGGGAGCGATGACTGTCGTCATCCTCCTCTACGATCAACTCATGTTCCGGCCGCTGGTCGTTTGGGCCGACCATTTCCGGTTCGAGCAAGCAGCCGCGCAAACCTTGCCGCGTTCTTGGTTCCTGAATGTCGTGCGGCACGGCCGGTTTCTGCAAATGGCGGTCCGCCCCCTGGACTATGTGATGAAGCAAGCGCTGCGTGCTCCGATTCTCAACACCTCCGTTCCGGGTCCGCTCGTGACCGAGACGTCAGTGCGCAGCCGCGCCGCCGATGCTTTCTGGTATGCCGCCATCATCCTCACGGCCCTCTACGGCGCCAGCATCATCGTCCGCTATGTGGCGACCGAATGCGGCTGGGAGGATGTTTTTACTGTCCTGCGGCTTGGGGCCTATACGCTGCTGCGCGTCGCTATCCTCATCGCATTGACCTCAATTATCTGGGTGCCGATCGGGGTCATGATCGGTCTTAGGCCGCAACTTGCCGAAAAGATCCAGCCGCTCGCGCAGTTCCTCGCGGCCTTTCCGGCAAATCTTTTATTTCCCTTTGTGGTCATCATGGTCGTCCGCTTCGATCTCAACCCGAATATCTGGCTGAGCTTTTTGATGATCCTCGGGACCCAGTGGTATATCCTCTTCAATGTCATTGCCGGCACGACGGCTTATCCAACCGATTTTCTGGAGGCTGCCGATAATTTCCAGATCCATGGCTGGAAATGGTGGCGCAATGTAATCCTGCCGGGGATCTTCCCCTATTATGTAACCGGCGCCATCACCGCATCCGGCGGTTCCTGGAATGCCAGCATCGTCGCCGAGTCGGTCTCGTGGGGCCAGACGCATCTCACCGCGCAGGGGCTCGGCGCCTATATCGCGGAGATGACGGCCGCGGCCGACTATCCGCGTATTGTGCTCGGCATTGCGGTCATGTCGCTTTATGTGATTTTCTTCAACCGCGTTCTCTGGCGCCGACTCTACCACTACGGCGAGCGTCATTTCCGGCTGGACTGAGAGGCACGCCAATGCTTGAGGCCGCGCAAAAGCCAACGATCGCAAATAAGACCGTTCTTGATCTATCCCACATCCAAAAGGCCTTCACGCGGCCGAATGGCGAACCCTCCGTCATTCTCGACGACATCAGCTTCAGCCTTCGCGAAGGCGAGATCGTGGGCGTGCTAGGACGCTCCGGCTGCGGCAAATCCACGCTCCTGCGCATCGCCGCCGGTTTGATGCGGCCGACCTCCGGCAAAGTCACCTATCAAGGCAAAGACGTGGATCGGCCGGTAAAGGGGATCGCGATGGTTTTTCAGACCTTCGCGCTGTTTCCCTGGCTCACTGTTCTCGAAAATGTCATGGCCGGGCTCGACGCGCTTGGCATGAAGGAAGCGCAAGCCCGCGAAAAAGCTGTGGCCGCGATCGACCTGATTGGCCTTGATGGTTTTGAGACCGCCTATCCACGCGAACTCTCCGGCGGCATGCGCCAGCGGGTTGGCTTTGCGCGCGCCCTTGTGGTGGACCCGGTCATTCTTTTGATGGACGAGCCATTCTCTGCCCTCGACGTGCTGACCGCCGAGAACCTGCGCAGTGAGCTTTTGGAATTGTGGGCCAACAAAACCATGCCCACCAAGGCCGTCTTCATCGTCACCCACAACATTGAAGAAGCCGTCCTGCTCGCCGACCGCATCATCGTCCTCGGCCGCAACCCCGGCCACATCCGCACCGACTTCCGGGTTCAGCTCCCGCAGCCCCGCGACCGCAAATCCGAGCCCTTCACCAACCTCGTCGACTACATCTACAAGGTGCTCACCAAGCCCGACGTCGCTCCCGCCCAGGCCCCCGACCAGCAAACCGGCGCCAAGGTCCGCGACCAGCGCCAGATGCA
>PLUZ01000494.1 GCA_003162995.1 Methylocapsa sp.
ATCGCTCACCAGAATTTTCCTCCCAAGGCATGCACCCGTTGAGTCCGAACTACCCTTGTTTTCCGATGGCGCAACTGACGCGACATCAAACACCTTGTTCGTCTAAGGATCACGCTTGGGTCTGACGCCTGAACGATATCTTGCTCCGGAAACGCCGTCTCACCAAGAAGCGTTTTAGCCAAGTCGGATGTCAGCCGGACAATCCCGTCCGTTATTTTGATGAAGTCGCCACACTCGAATTTCTTCGATTAAAAGTGTGTCGGCGCTGGCCAGGAAATCGGCTGACCCAGCCGCGCGACAGGCCGGAAGGCCCACAAGCGCTGGGAACCTTCGGCCAAAAACAGCCGAATATAATTGTGGGACTTAATGTGGGGTGCACTTGCCTAACTACAAAATAATATCTTTAGAATCAATATGTTATTCAATCATATGGCGGAGGGAGCGGGATTCGAACCCGCGATACGGTTTCCCGCATACACACTTTCCAGGCGTGCGCCTTCAACCACTCGGCCACCCCTCCGCTGTTCTGTCTCGTGGACAAAAGGATCCACGTCTACGCTTCCAGTTGGTTTTCTAAAATCCCTTCGGATGCCATAAGCTCCTGAAAGGCGCGCAACTATAGTGCGGCGAGCCGCAAGCGCAAGCGAACTATGGCGATGCCGGCAGACGATCCAAATTCATGGTCCTTTGAGCTGCGGGACGTCAAGGAGGAAGCCTGGGCTTTCGCTTGCATCTTTGTGGTGCGGAGATCGCAAAGCTTGCGCGCAAGCAGCTTGCCGGCCGGGCCCGCCGATAGTATCTCATAACAAACTACGCTACTAAGCCATTTGGCATCTCGCTCGGTGGCGAGTTCCATGGCTGCTCCTCGGTGACGGGGAAAATCCTTTTGTCGAAGCATCCGTGAAGGCTGAAAATGACGCAGGATGCTGGCGGCCGGAGTGGTTCCCATCAAGTGCGAGTACGACAGAACCTCTTTAAAATCGTCTGTCTGGAAATTTATGGCATATTTTTGCGCCTCGCGGCTGCCTTGCAAAGCAAGACGGCGGCAAAAGGCCACAGCTGCGCGAGAACTTTAAAACATGTCCTTAAATCATGTCCATAAAAGCCGAACAGCAATGATTTCACTGGCGCTTTGGAACATGCTCTAACGGCAAAACCGTCCTGTGATACCAAATGGGAGGAGCATGCCCGGCCTTAAACTGCCTCTCTGCGGGCAGATTCCGTCTCAATGAGATGCGTGTGGGACGCTTCATTCACGGAAAGTCGATAGTGTTGACGATTGTTGTTTTTGTGAAGGATATCAGGAGATGCCTACCGCGATATTCGATGAAACCACGCGCCAGCGTTCCGGAAAGTCAATGCGCATTCTCCATTTGATCAAGCACTGCATGCATTGTAATGGGAACGTCAATGTCGCCGTCGATCTGGCTTGCGGACAAGTGCGGAAAGGCCATCAGGTCGTCTATGCAAGCGCCGGAGGGCATTACGATACGCTTCTCGACGCGCATGGCGTGCGGCGAGTTGAGATACGCCAGGGTCAGGAGAGCAACCCATTGGCGCTCGTTGGCAATTTTGCCGCTTTGATCCGTCTGTGCCGGACGTTTAAGCCGGACGTCATTCACGCGCATATGATGTCGAGCGCGGTTTTCGGCTTTCTTGCCTCGAAGCTGACCGGCGTGCCGCTCGTGACCACCGTTCACAACTCGTTTGATCGTCATGCGGTCCTCATGCGTCTTGGCCGTGTCGTTGTCGCGGTCAGCAAGGCCGAACGGGATTTGCTTCTTAAGCGGGGGTTCAAGCCCGGCCAGGTTACGGTCATTCTCAATGGGCCGAATGATTCGCCGCGCGAAAGTTTTGGAACCCCAACCGATGTTGTGCTTGCCACGCCTTCGATCACCACCGTCTGCGGCTTGCATCCCCGGAAAGGCGTGCATGATCTCCTTGCCGCGTTCCGCCTGCTCCTGCCGGAGTTTCCAAATTGGCACTTCAATATTATCGGGGGTGGTCCAGACCGGGAGAAACTGGAGGCATTAGCGGGGGAACTCGGACTCTCTGGATCGGCGCATTTCATAGGGCCGGTCGAGGCGCCGCAGCCTTTATTGGGGCAATCGCAAATATTCGTCTTGGCCTCCTATGCCGACCCCTGCTGTCTCGTGATTCCGGAGGCACGCGAGGCGGGTTGCGCGATCGTTGCCACCGCGGTAGGCGGAACCCCGGAGCTTCTCGGACATGGAGAAGCGGGTCAATTGGTCGAGCCGGGAAAGCCCGAACAATTTGCCAAAGCGTTGCGCGGACTTATGCAAGATGAAGAAGCGCTGCGCCAATGGCGGACGCGAGCGAAGACAGGGGCCGGCTATTTCACGGTTGATCGTGTCGTGGAGGATTATGACAAAGTCTATGCCGCCTTGCAGCGTGCTTAAGGACCGGCAGCCGGCGGATAGGCGCTCCACCGTCGGCTGCGGGCCAGCACCTTGACGCCTGCCTTTGGATAGTCGAACAAAGTTGAAGACAAAGGCACGCTATTGACGTTAATGAAACAAGCTATTATTTCCGCCGCAATCACGATCTTCGTCCTAAGCTGCTCGCTCGCTCCCGCGCGCGCGGATTTTCGTCTCTGCAACAATTCTGGCAGTAGGGTAAGTGTTGCGCTCGCCTATACCGATGGCGAGACGTGGATCAGCGAAGGCTGGTGGAATTTAAAAGCAAGCGGTTGCGAGACTTTGGTGCGCGGGCCTCTGGCGGCGGAGTTCTATTACGTCTATGCGATGGACGAGCACGGCGGCGAATGGAAGGGCAAGGCCTTTATGTGCACCCGTGACCGTGAATTCCGTATCATCGGCCGGGAAGATTGCTTCGTGCGCGGCTTTGATCGCACGGGGTTCTTCGAAGTCGATACGGGCAAGGAAGCCAAAAACTGGACCGTTCAATTGACCGATTCGACACAAGTTCCGCAAAACCCCTAAATCCATCTCAACGAGGTTAGAATGCGGCGGCTGCGCCGGTGTAAGATCATCGCGACCTTAGGGCCTGCTTCGGCAAACCCCGCAATGGTCTCGGCTTTGTTTCATGCTGGCGCCGACCTTTTCCGCATCAACATGAGCCATGCCACGCATGATCAGATGCGCAGGCAGGTCGAAATGATCCGGGCACTTCAAGAAGAATGCGGACGCCCGATCGGCGTTCTCATTGACCTCCAAGGCCCAAAACTGCGCATTGGCACCTTCAAGAACCGGGTCGTCAAACTCGCCAAGGGCGCCAATTTCATTTTCGATTCAGATCCCGAGCCTGGGGATCAAAACCGTGTTTGGCTTCCTCATTCCGAAATCTTGCTTGCGTTAAAGCCGGGCGGCACCATCCTTATCGATGATGGCAAGGTGCGGCTTCATGTCGCCGAGACCGACGGCAAACGTGCCATTGCGATCGTCGATGTCGCGGGAGAGATATCGAACCGCAAGGGAGTGAGTTTACCGGACACGGAAATTCCAGTCTCCTCGATCACCGAAAAGGACCGGGCCGACCTCGCGGCCGCGCTAGACGCGGGCGTAGATTGGGTGGCTGTCTCCTTCGTGCAGCGGCCGGACGATGTTGCCGAGGTCAAGAAGCTGACCGCGGGCCGCGCGCTGGTGATGTCGAAGCTGGAAAAGCCGCAAGCGATTTCGCGGCTCGATGAGATCGTGCAGATTTCCGACGCACTTATGGTCGCGCGTGGTGATCTCGGAGTCGAGATGCCGCTCGAGAAAGTCCCAGGTTTGCAAAAGCGGATCAATCGCATGGCGCGCCGGTTCGGCAAGCCTGTCGTTGTGGCGACGCAGATGCTCGAATCCATGATCAATGCGCCCATCCCAACGCGCGCCGAGGTGTCGGATGTCGCGACTGCGGTTTTCGAGGGCGCCGACGCCGTTATGCTTTCCGCCGAAAGCGCCGCTGGCTCTTATCCGGTGGAAGCAGTCGTGACCATGAACAAGATCGCCGAGGAGGTCGAGCGCGACTCCTACTACCGGAGTATCATCAATGCGCAACGCGCTCCTCCCGAGGCGACGAATGCGGACGCGATCGCGATCGCCGTCGCCGCACGATATTTCGCCGAAACACTGGATTTTAAGGCAATTGTCGCCTGGACGTCTTCCGGCGCGACGGCGTTCCGCATCGCGCGGGAAAGGCCAGAGGCGCCGGTTCTGGCCCTCACGCCGAACCGCGAGACAGCCTGCCGCCTGACGCTTGTTTGGGGCGTCCATGCGGTCGTCACCAAGGATGCGTATGACGTCGATGACATGGTGAAACGCGCCTGCAAATTCGCCGGACGTGAAGGGTTTGCAAAGCCGCAAGAGCGGATCATTATTGTAGCGGGCGTTCCATTTGGCACGCCGGGCGCGACCAACATGGTCCGGATCGCCGTCCTCGACGCGGATTAGAAGTGAGCAGCGCGCCAATCTCCGGCCGCCGGCTCCCGCCTTCTCTTCAACCTTCCATCAAACATGCCGGTCTCAAGAAAAAGCCTGCAGGCCGGTGATCGCGCGCCCGAGGATGAGCGCGTGAATATCGTGGGTGCCTTCGTATGTATTCACCGTTTCGAGATTGGCGAGGTGGCGCATGATGGGGAAGGCGGCGGAAATTCCATTGGCGCCCAGCATGTCGCGGGCCATGCGGGCGATATCGAGCGCCTTGCCTGCATTGTTGCGCTTGACGAGCGAGATTGCTTCCGGGGCAAGCGTGCCCGCATCCAGCATCCGGCCGATGCGCAAGGCGGCCTGAAGCCCGAGCGCGATTTCGGTTTCCATGTCGGCGAGTTTTTTTTGGATCAGCTGATTAGCGGCGAGCGGCCGGCCGAATTGTTGACGCTCGAGTGTATAGGTTCGTGCCGCATCGAAACAAGCCTCCGCCGCCCCCATGGCGCCCCAGCAGATGCCGTATCGCGCATGGTTGAGGCAGCCAAAAGGTCCCTTGAGCCCCGAGGCACCCGGCAAGAGGTTTTCTCCCGGCACTTCGATACCGTCCATGATGATCCCGCCGGTTGGCGAGGCGCGCAGCGATAGCTTCTGTGAAATCATTGGGGTCGCGAGCCCTTGCATTCCGCGTTCGAGAATAAATCCGCGGATTGCATTTTGATGCATGCTCGATTTGGCGAAGACCACGAGGATGTCGGCGAAGGGACTATTGGTGATCCAAGTTTTGGCGCCGGTGAGCCGGTATCCATTCTTGGATGGCTCTGCCTTGCTGCGCATCGCTTGCGGATCGGAGCCCGCGTCTGGTTCGGTGAGGCCAAAACAGCCGATCCATTCGCCGGTGGCCAGTCTTGGCAAATATTTGCGGCGCTGAGCCTCGCTGCCATAGACGTGGATCGCGCGCATAACGAGAGAGGACTGCACACTCATCATGGAGCGATAGCCGCTATCGACGCGCTCAACTTCGCGAGCAGCAAGCCCATAGGCGACGTGGCCGAGCCCGGCGCCGCCATAGTTTTGCGGAATCGTCGGGCCGAGGAGTCCAAGGCGGCCCATTTGCATCAGGATCTCGCGATCGAAACGCTCTTCGAGATAGTCCTCCCGCGCGCGCGGGAGCAGGTACCCTTGCGCGAACGCGCGGGCGGAGTCGCGCACGAGCTTTTCATCTTCCGTGAGCTGGCCGTCGAGATC